>NZ_JBFUIU010000092.1:0-18170 GCF_056401695.1 Variovorax sp. P4_D9 | reverse complement strand
ATTCAATACTGCAAACGGGGTCCGTGCCGGCCACCTAATCAAAGGCGTCACCGTAATTGTTGGATCGTTTTCTGTCCCGGCCGCAACCGTTGCAGTTGGCACTGCCGGGCAGGAAGGCGAAGTTCTACTGGGTCAGAGTTTCCTGCGGAATTTCGACATCACGATGAACGATCGGCAGATGGTGATTCGGACTAGGACGCCGTAACCGATGGTGGCTTCGACGCGGGCTGTCTCAACGGAACGGCAATCAATCGGATTACCGGTTGCCTCATCAGTTCAACCGGTCGGATCAACGGGGTTTTCGTCGCCGGCTTCTTCGGCACCATGGCGAGCTTCTTGAGGGCTTGTTGCCTGAAATCGGCAGGGAAAGGCCGCTCCCGCTGCATTCGCGTCCTTGCTCCTGGGAAGTCGATCAGCCGGAGCCGGTCAACAGCCGACCTTCGACCGATCCCCTTGTCGTCGTCTGGTCCATCGCCCCCCTAGAACGGACCTGTCGCGGGCTTCCGGCCCGCACGGCTGTCGCCGAGATTCCGAGCGTTGGCCCGCTCCTTCACATACCTTGCGTACACAGTGCGACAGGCTTTCCGCCCACTTGAACAACGCCATCTCGATGTCTGCAGTTCGCCAACCGCTGGGCAGCTTGTGGACCCGCTCTACAGGTCGGCTGCGGTCGGAAACCGCGGGTCCTCATGTGTTTTCAGTGTCTGGAGCTTTTCGGAGGCGTCACTTCGCGTAAACGCTATTCCTAGCCCGACTCTTGCTAAGCAGAATGGCCGGCGATGAGTCGCCATCTATGAGCAAGGACAGCACAGCAATGAACCCGAACCGGTTTTGGCGCCCCGCCACCGCCCTGGCAATCGTCGGCATGTTCAATTCGGCGCAGGCGGTCACCAATCCGCCGATCCGGGTGGCCCAGGGAATCGAATACATGTGCGGCGGCCAGAGCAGCGCGGAAGCGGCCTTCATGCAGACAGTGGCGCCGCGCTGGGCTGCCAGCCTCGAATTCGCGGTCAGCCGCGGACGGCCGGGCCAGTTTCCGAGCGATGTGAAAGTGTTGGTGCGCGAACGTTATTCGGGCCGGCTGGTGATGGAAGCGACCACCGGCTCGCCATTCATGCTGGCACGGCTCGATCCCGGCGCCTACGAGGTCGAAGCCACGCTGGCCGGGATCACGCTGCAGCAGTCGCTGACGGTGTTCACCGGCTTGAGTTCGAAGGTGCAGTTCGTCTGGCCGTCGAATGTCGATTTCGCCGCCGCGATGGGATTGCCGCGGCTCGAGCAGCAGGCGTCGGTGCAGACCGGCCGCTGAGTCGCCCGCTTGGCGCGCCGGCGATCAGGTTGGCTTAAGTTTCATTGCCGACAGTGTCGGCATGAAGCTCTACTCATGCCAACCCGAGCCAAGGACTTCACGATGATTGCACATCGTTCCTGGCGGCCGCAGGCCGCCCTCGCATTGGGCGCCGTGGCGCTTTCCGGTGCGCTGGCGGCGCATGCGGTCTACAACCCGCCCATCCACATGGCGAACGGCGTCGAATACATGGGCGGCGGCACCAGCAGCGAGGAAGCGGCGCTGATGCAGAGCATCGAGCCCCGCTGGCCGGCCAGTTTCGAGTTCGCGGTCAAGGAGGGCAGGCGGCAGGTCTCGGCCGCCGATGTCGTGCTGACCGTTCGAGACGCATCGGGCCGTGCGCTGCTGAGCCAGATCAGCACCGGCGGCCCCTTCCTGGTGGCGCGGCTGGAGCCGGGCCGCTACGAGGTCGAGGCCACGCGGGCGGGCCAGACCCTGACGCAGCAGATCGACGTGCTGCCGTGGCAGCCGAAGCGGACCGTGTTCGTCTGGCCCGGCGGCACGGAATCCGGCCTGCATTCCTGAAATGCGGGGAGCCTGCGTCGCTCTTCGACAAAAATGCGCGGCGCGGCGCGCAACCAAGCGTGGGAAAATACAGGGCTGCCCAAGCATGGCACGCACCTTGAATGTGGAGCGTATCGCTCGCACATAGTATGTCCGGGCGCTGCCCGTCCTCCTAGGCCCCGATGCCGCTTCGCCCCCTCATTCTTCTCACCACGCTGCTGCACGTCTACATCGGGCTGCGCCTGTTGCCGGCGCTCGCTGGCTTGCCGTTCGCGTGGTCGCTGTTGGGGCTGGCGCTGCTGGTGTCGGCTGCGACCATGCCGATGCCCTTCGTCGGCATGCGGTCCGAGAGACGGCCGTTCGCCGACGGCTGGAAATGGATCGGCCTCGTCAGCATGGGATGGTTCTCGTCGCTGCTGCTGCTCACGCTGGTGCGTGACGCCGGCCTGCTGGTCGGCTGGCTCGGTGCGTCGGTGTCCGGGGCGAGCGTCGACTGGGCGCACTGGCGTTCCTGGAGCGCCGCCGCGGTGCCTCTGGTGGCGAGCGCGACTTCGCTGGTCGGCCTGCTGAACGCGCGCCGCACCGCGGGCGTGGTGCGGGTCGATGTGCCGATCCGCGACCTGCCCTCGGCGCTGAGCGGCTTCACGATCGCACAGCTCAGCGACATTCACGTCGGACCGACCATCAAGCGGGGCTATATCCAGCGCATCGTCAATGCGGTGAACGCGCTGGGCGCCGACATGATCGCGATCACCGGCGACCTGGTCGACGGTACGGTGGCCGAACTGCGCGAGCACATCGCACCGCTGGAGCAACTCAAAGCCCGGCACGGCACCTTCGTGGTGACCGGCAACCACGAATACTACGCCGGTGCCCATGCCTGGATCGAGGAGCTGCGGCGGCTCGGCCTGCGCGTGCTGCTCAACGAGCACGTGGTGCTCCAGACGCGCAACGTGAAAGGCGCGCAGACGGACGAGGAAGTGGTAGGGAGTGCGCTGCTGATCGCCGGCGTGACCGACTACACCGCGGGGCACTTCGATGCGGCACATGCCAGCGACCCGCACCGCGCGCTGGCCGATGCACCGCCGCTGGTGCACACGCGGGTGCTGCTGGCGCATCAGCCGCGCAGTGCGCCCCAGGCCGCCGAGGCCGGCTACCACCTGCAGCTCTCGGGCCACACGCATGGCGGCCAGTTCTTTCCGTGGAACCTGTTCGTGCCGCTGCAGCAGCCCTTCACGGCCGGCCTGCACAAGCTGCGCGAGATGTGGGTCTACACCAGCCGCGGCACCGGCTACTGGGGCCCGCCGAAACGATTCGGCGCACCCTCCGAGATCACCTTGCTGCGGCTGATACCGGAGTGAGTCTCAGGCTGGCTTGACGAAGCGCGCGGCTCACCAAGCCGCGCGGCATCGCGTCAGTCCTGCTCGGCCGAGAGGCGGCGCGCGTTCGAGGTGGCTTTGGCATGGATTGGCTTGAGGCCGCGCTGGACGATGCGCGCACTCGAGCTGGACAGATGGCTGGCCACTTCGGCAGTGCGTGCGGCGGCGCTGCCGAAGGCTTCGGCATGGCTCACCGCCTGCGCCGGAGTGGTGCTGGTGGCGAGCGAGAACAGCGCCAAGCCGCTGCTCAGCCAGTGCTTCACCGCACGGTTCACGAGGGCGAACTGGGTGGTGTGCAACTGGTTGGCCATCGCGACGCCTGATTCGCTGGCCGCCGCCAGTTTCTCGTGGCTCATGAGCTGGAACTCGGCCATGTCGACCTCGCTGGGCGAGAGGCCGGCCTTGGCCATGCGCTCGGTGCGCATCTGAATCACCGAGCCGGCCGACAGCAGCATCTCATGGGTCTTCAAGGCCACATTGACCCACAGCATGAGCGGGTTGAAGAAGCGTGGGGAAGAGAGGCTGGGAGTCATGGAGGTCTTGGACTTTATGCAAAGAGCGAACCCGACTATAGACCTCCAAGGGCATTTTTGCTGCACTGCAACAATACTTTGGGGATGTCGTCCTAGTTTTGTGGTCAGGTTGGTGTAGGTCGATGTCGCACACCATCCTTGAGAAGCTGGTTACTTCGCATCAACGCGTGTCCAAAACAATGTCCAACCCCTCGCGCCGAGCCCGGATACTGCTGAGTGCAGCATGCTGTTCGCTTTCCCTTGCCGTCTCGGCCGCCGACCTCGACAACGCGCTGGGTGTCTACCTGGACCTGGGGCAGTCGATTCGCGCGAATGAGAACACCGATTCCTTGACTTTCGGCGTGGTGCTGCCGTGGACCCACGGACAGGCGGCCCAGGAGGGCGCGCTCTCTTTCTATTGGGATTTCTTCCTCAGCCAGTGGCGCGCGCTCAACCGGGACGGCGTTAACGTGCGTAACTACACGCAACTGGGGGTGATCGCCAACTGGCGCTACCGTTTCGTTCAAGGCGACTCGCYGTGGTTCGTCGAGGCTGGTATCGGTGGGACGCTGATGAACAGCATCTACCGCACGCCAGAGCGGGAGTTCAGCACGGCCTTCCAGTTCACGGAGCAAGTCAGTGCCGGACGCAGCTTCGGCCATCAGGGCGAGCACGAGCTATCGCTGCGCCTGCAGCACGTCTCGAACGCGGGCATCAAGGAGCCGAACCCAGGCGAGACCTTTGTCCGGCTGCGCTATCTCTATCGCTTCTGAGCGCAGTGCGGTCGGATGTCATCTGGAAGATGTCGAGATAGCTGTCAAAGGCTTCGGCCGGGGCGGGCCGCGGCGCGCCGGGACCGAACTCGAGCAGGTGGCCATCCCAGCGGACACTGCGCTCGGGCGTCAGGATCGCCCATCGCAGCGGCGCGAGGCGTCGTGCGAAGGAGGGGGCCACCGCCTCGACGATATGGTGCGCGGGGTCGAACCAGGCCAGGTGCAGCGCCTCGGTGTCGGCTGGCTCGTCGATGACGCTGAAGTGGACCAGGGCCTTCATCTTCTGCATGTCGCGCCGGACCGCCTGTGCCATGTGGAGCGCCTGCCGTCGATCGACATCGAGCGGATCGGCTTGCAGCCCGGGTTCGTGCACCAGCCGCCACAGCAGGCGATAAAGCAGTTCGAAGCGCACCGGCGCCTTGTGCAGGAGCACGATCTCGCACAGCGACATGAAAGAGCGTGGCACCAGCGGGTGGGTGATGCCGGCGCCGGAGGCGGCGCGCGGCGCGGCAGGGCCGAAGGCCTTCGAGAAGCGCTCCGCCCTGGCCCGGTCGTCGACCGCCCAGCTCACCCGTTCCGGTGCGACGAGAGCCGCGAGCAGCGAGCGCGCCTCGCGCCGAAAGCCCGGCGCGTCGGTCTCCCCTGCGAGGGTGATGGTGTAGTGCGACATAAGGCGAACTTAGGCGGGCGCCGATGGACGGGTTGTAGGCGCGCAGGCGCAAAACACAGAGGCCTGCACTGGCGCGGCCGTCGCACCAGATGCGTTCTCAGCGCGCGACCGACCGGTCGCTGGTCCGCAGTCTCCTGGCGTGCAGTTCGGTGGCGACGTAGGCCATCGCGGCGAGCGCGAGGGGCAGCAGGTAGTAGATGACCCGGTAGGCCAGCAGTGCGCCCAGCAGCGTGCCCTGCGGCAGCCGGTGGCCGAGCAGCGCGAGAAACACCGCCTCGAGCACACCCAGCCCGCCAGGCACATGGGTGATGACACCAGCGACTGCGGCGACCAGCATCACGGCCAGCACCTCGGGATAGGGCAGCTGGCGCAGCAGCAGCACCCAGACCACGCTGGCGATCACCGACCAGTTGAACATCGACATCGCGAGYTGCAGCAAGGCCATGCGCAGCGAGGGCGTGTCCAGTTCATGGCCGCGCAGGCGCCAGGTGTGTTGCCGCGCGATAGCGCACAGCCCGAGGTAGGCCCCGCCTGCCGCCAGCAGCAGGGCGCCGAGGATCCGCAGTCCCTCGCCGTCCATCTTCCAATCCGGCGGCAGCGTCATCGGAAAGAAGCAGAAGACCGCACCCGCCAGCACCAGGTAGCCGAGCCAGTTGGTCAGCATGCTGAAGCCGAGCACCCGCGTGATCGTCAGGTTGTCCAGGCCCAGCCGGGAATAAAGGCGGTACCTGAAGGCGACGCCCCCGACCAGGGCGCCGAGGTTGAGGTTGAAGGCGTAGCTGATGAAGGTGACGCGCATGACCACGCCGGTGCCGAGTCGGTGCCCGGTCATGCGTCGGCCGAGCAGGTCGAAGGTGCTGTAGAGCAGGTGGCTGCAGGCGGCGAGTGCGGTGGCCGCCAGCAGCGCCGGCAGCGGAATGGCGCGCAGGGAGGCCAGTACGTCGCCCCAGTCGACCATGCGGGCCTGGCGCGCGATCAGCACCAGCACGAGCGCGAAGAAGAGCCATGCGGCTGTGCGCTTGACCCAGATCCAGCCGCCGGTGGCGCCGGACGTCATGCCGCGTCCGTTTGCGTGGCGCCGCCGGTTTGCGCCTGCGGCGGATGCAGCGGCTGCAGCTTCGGTGCGTGGCGCGGCAGCCAGCCGAGCCACGAGGGATACCAGCGCAGCAAGTGGAAGATGACGAAGCTGCGCACCAGCCGCCAGCCGCTCCATTCGCTCAGCTCTGACGCCTCGATTTGCCTGCAATTGTTCTGCATCAGCGTGTCGAGCCGCTCCCACAGCACCTGGTTGAAGGCCTTGTCACGCACGACCACGTTGGCCTCGAGGTTCAGCGACAGGCTCAGCGGGTCAAGGTTGCTCGAGCCGACGGTGCTCCACTGGTCGTCCGCCAGCGCCACCTTGCCGTGCAGCGGGCGCTCGCAGTATTCGTAGATCCGCACGCCGGCATGCAGCAGGTGGTGATAGAGCATGCTCGCCGCCACCTTGACGAACGGCATGTCCGGTTCGCCTTGCAGGATCAGGCAGACGTCGACGCCGCGCCGCGCGGCTCGGCGCAATTCCTTGATCAGCCGGTAGCCGGGAAAGAAGTAGGCATTGGCGATCACGATGCGCTGCCGTGCGCTGCGGATCGCGGCGAGGTAGTGGCGCTCGATGTCGTTGGTATGGCGTCGGTTGTCGCGCGTCACGAACTGCGCAGCGGCGTCGCCTGCGGGCGCGTTGTTGATCTGTGTGGCCGCCTTGATCCGGCGCCGGAACCAGCTCGGGCCCTTGCCGCCGACGGCGATCGCCTGCAGCACGAAGCGATGGATCTCCGCGACGATCGGCCCGACCAGCGCGACCGCATAGTCCTGCTTGGCCTTCGGGCCGAAGTCGAGCAGGTGGTCGGCCGAGTAGTTCATGCCGCCGACGAATGCCAGCGAGCCATCGACGACCACGATCTTACGATGCATGCGCCGGAAGACGTTGAGCCTCTGGCCGAAGAAGCGCTTGCCGGGATCGAACACCCGGACCTTGACGCCGGTGGAAGTCAGCCCCGAGATGAACTCGGGCGACAACGAGGGCGAGCCGAAGCCATCGATCATGAGGTCGACCTTGACGCCGCGTGCCGCTGCCGCGCGCAGGGCCGCGTGCAGCTGATCGCCAACCTTGTCCTCGAACAGAATGAAAGTCTCGATGATGACCTCGCGCCGGGCCTGGCGGATGGCGTCGAAGACGCGCGGGAAGAACTGCTCGCCGTTCTCCAGCAACTCGACGCGGTTGCCGCCGGTCCAGCGCCCGCTGGTGGTCGGCCTGGCTTCAGTTTCAGTGGTGGTGTCGTTCACAGCGCGATCTCCGCCACCAGCGGTGCATGGTCGGACAGATGCGACCAGGGCTTGCGCGGCAGCACCACCGGCGAATGCACGCCCGCATTGCGCACGTAGATGCGGTCCAGGGGCAGCAACGGGAAGCGCGAAGGAAAGGTCCGGGCGGCGCTGCCATAGGCCTGCACGAAGACTTCGCGCAGCGACACCGCCTGCTCGAGGATTTGGTGGGCGCGGCTGCGCCAGTCGTTGAAGTCGCCGGCCACGATCAGCGGCGCATCCGCGGGGACCTCGTCGCGCACGATGTGGCACAGCAACTCGAGTTGTTGGACCCGGTGGTTCTCGGCCAGCCCGAGGTGTGCGCAGATCACGTGAACGTCGATCGGCCGCGCCGGCAGCCGCAACACGCAGTGCAGCAGGCCGCGCTTCTCGGGCCCGACGATCGAGACGTCGTGGTTACGGTAATGCACGATCGGAAACTTGGACAACACCGCGTTGCCGTGATGCCCCCTTGGATACACGGCGTTGCGGCCATAGGCGAATTGGGGCCACATGGTGTCGGCCAGGAACTCGTAGTGCGGGGCCTCCGGCCAGTTGTCGATCTTGCGCGAATGGCGCGAGTGGGTGCCCAGCACCTCCTGCAGGAAGACCACGTCAGCGCCGACCGTGCGCACCGCCTCGCGCAACTCCGGCAGGATGAACTTGCGGTTCAGCGCCGTGAAGCCCTTGTGGGTGTTCACGGTCATGACCTTGAGCGAGGTGGGCGGCGCGGTCACGGCGGTCGAATGCGAAAGAGGCTGCACAGAATGCTTGTAAGGCGGGCGGCGCGATGCGGCTGTAGGAACGCGCCACCTCCTGCTGCGGCCTGCGCGCATCGAAGGGCGGCTCCTACAGGCCGGCCGGCCGCAACCCCACATCGACGTTGCCACCGCCCTCCTACGGTGCATTTTGAGCCTGAAGAACAGGCTCGTGTTGTTCAACGAACCGAGAGACAGGAGCCATCATGAAGCAACGAATCCTTGCATCCGCCGCACTCGCCGGCCTGATGGGCATGACGAGCCTCGCCATGGCCCAAGGCAGCACCTCGATGCCGGCCCAGCCCGATCCGGCGGTGGCCGGCCAGGCCAGCACCAAGACCCCGGCAGGCGTCGGCAATCCGACCCAGCGCCCCGATGGCAGCGATCCGGCTTCGCGCGAAGTGGTCAAATCCGAGGCCCGCATCCACAACCGCAGCAACGCCACCAACAACGTGCCCAAGGGCGAGGCGTCAACCATGGTGAACCATCAGCCGAATGCCATGCCGCCGCCGACCGGCGAGATGTCGCGCGGGGAGGTCAGCCAGATGGCGCGCAAGGAGAAGCCGCGCTTCGGTGCCAAGGGCGAACGCCCGGCGGTGCCGACCAACCCGACCGACAAGACTGGCACGCCGCAGTGATCGAAGTCGCCGCACAGCGGAAAAAGCCCCGGAGCGCGAGCTCCGGGGCTTTTGTCCGTGGGGCCTGTCAGCTTTTCGCGGGCGGCGGGGCGGCGTGGTGATGGTGGCCGCCAGGGCCGCCAGGACCATGGGGGCCGATGCGCGGCATCGACTCGGCGTCGAAGGTCTTCTGCTGCTCCGGCGTTAGCGTGGCGTAGAAGCTGCGGGTGGCGTCGGCGCGCTGGGCGAACATCGCGCTGCGTTCGGCCTGTCGGGCCTGCATGCGGTCGAGACGCTGCGGCGTGGTCAGCTTGGCGAACTCGGCGCGATCGGCGTCGGCTTGCCCGGCGGGGCGGGCTGGCGGCTGCTGCGCCGCCGCGAAACTGTTCCAAGCATTTTCCTGCGCCGGGGTCAGCTTGAGCTTCTCCTTCAACGCAGCCAGGCGCTGGGCCCGGTGCGCCTGCATGCGCTCGAAGCGCTCGGCCCGCTGGAGCTGGGGCTTGGCGGGCGCCTGGGCCCCCGGCCGGGCCTCGGCGGCGGGCGGCGGGGGAGCCGTCAGCGGCGCCTGCGCGAAGGCACCGGACGAAGCGAAGGTGGCCGAGGCCAGCAGGCCGGCCCAGAGAAGGCTTTTGCGAGACGGGATCATGAGAGTGGCTTCCTTTCGAAGAAGCCTGCCACCAAGGGGCAGCAGGTGAGTCGAAGTCTGAAGCCGCGATGTATCCCGATCGTGAGTCCGGTGTGAGCGCCGGTAAAGAAGAATGAACCGCCCGATGCGCGCCGGGCCGCCTCGGTGCTTCAGGCCAGCTTGCCGTTCTGGAAATCGTGCACCGCCTGCGTGACTTGCTCGCGCGTGTTCATCACGAACGGTCCGTATTGCGCGATCGGCTCGTGCAGCGGCTTGCCGGCGATCAGCAGCGCGCGGGCCGGGCTGTGGTTCGACGCCGGCGCGCGCAGCACGACCCCGTCGCTGCCGGGTTCGTTGGCCAGGATCGCCATGCGCTTGGTCGGAATCTCGGCGCTGCCGATATAGAGCGACTCGCGGAACACGTAGACAAGGGCGTTGCGGTCGTCCAGCAGCGGCTGCGCGAACTCGACCCCGGGAGGTAGCGTGACATCGAGGTAGAGAGGCTCGGTGTGCGCGCGATGCACCGCGCCCTGCACGCCGTGGCTTGCGCCCGCGATCACGCGGACGTGGGCACCGGCCGGGGTGATGAACTCGGGAATCTCGGCGCTCTGGATGTCGCGATACCAGGGCTCGCGCATTTTTTCCTTGGCCGGCAGGTTGAGCCACAGCTGGAAGCCTTCCATGAGGCCTTCTTCCTGCTCGGGCAGCTCGCTGTGCACCAGGCCGCGGCCGGCGGTCATCCACTGGACGCCGCCATTCGACAGCAGGCCTTCGTGGCCGGCGCTGTCGCGGTGGCGCATGCGTCCGGAGATCATGTAGGTCACGGTCTCGAAACCACGGTGCGGGTGGCTCGGAAAGCCGCCGACGTAGTCGCCCGGGTTGTCGCTGCCGAAGGCATCGAGCATCAGGTAGGGGTCGAGCCGCTGCTGCAGCGGCTGGTGCAGCACACGCGTGAGCTTGACGCCGTCGCCGTCGCTGGTCGAGACGCCGGCCACGATCTGGTCGATGCCGCGCGGTTGCGAGAGCGACAGCGGCTCGACCGCGTGGGAGGGATGGGCATGGGAGGGGGTGCTCATGGCGGCATGGTGGCATGGTTGGGGCGACCGCGCTACCGGTGGGGCTGTCGCCAGGGTCAGCCCAGCGCCTCGAGCTCCCAGGAGACGCTTTGCCAGGAGACGCCGAAGCCGCTGGCGGCGCCGGCGGGTGCGGCGCTTCGCATCGCCTCGAGCGCCCACTGGCCGCCGGCGCTCACGCTGTCGATCAGCGGCACCGGCACGGCGCCGGCGATGTCGGCGGCCATGCCGGCGAGGGCGGCGCCGCCCAGGATCACGGCCTGAGCCTGGAAGCGCTTCGCGGCGTCCAGACAGGCATCGGCCAGCAGGCTGCGGGCGCCGACGGGGTCCTGCGCCAGTTGGGCGCCGCTGGGTGCGACCGTGTGGATGCCGGCCAGCGAGGCGGAGAAGCCGAGCGAGGACGCCAGACGCTCGAGCATCGGCCGCCAGCGTTCGCCGCCGGTGACGATGGCGAAGCGGCCGTGCCGGGCCGCCGCCGCGAAAGCGGCCTCGGCCAGGCCGCCGACCGGCACGCCGGCGCCGTCGCGCAACGCGAACAGTCCCGGGTCGCCGAAGCAGCCGATCAGGACCGCGTCAGGCCGCTCGCCGTGGGCATAGGCCGTGGCCCAGGCGTCGAGCACCGCGTGCTGTGCCACCGCGTAGGTGGCCTCGCTGGCGATGTAGGGGGCGCCGAAGCGGGCGGTGATCGCGTGGACCTCGATGGCGCCTGCCAGCTGCGCCTGCAGGTGCTGCTGCAGCAACCCGCTCACCGTCGCCGAGGTGTTCGGGTTGATGACGAGCAGCCTGGCCATCATCCTCGGCGCGACGACCGCCGCCGCAGCAGGGCCGCCGACCCGAGCGCGATTGCCATCACCGCGAAGGACACGACGGTGGTCACCGTGCCCAGTGCGTAGATCGATGGCGTGGTCACGGTCGAGGTCAGCGCCTGCAGCTCGAGCGGCAGCGTATTGACGTCGCCGATGGCCTGCGAGGTGCGCGCGATCTCGTCCCAGCTCAGCGTGAAGCCGAACATGCCGATGCCGACCACCGACGGCCCGATCAGCGGCAGCACCACGTGCAGGAAGCTTTGCCAGGGCGTGGCGCCGAGGTCGCGCGCGGCCTCTTCGTAGGCGGGATTGAAGCGGTTGAAGACCGCGAACATGATCAACAGGCCGAACGGCAGGGTCCAGGTCAGATGGGCCCCGAGCGCCGAGCTGAGGAGGCCGAGCGCCGTGCCGTAGCTCTCGAGCGTGCCTTCGGCGCCGATCGCGCCGAGCGCTGACTTGATGCCGGTGTCGAGCAGGCGGAACTGCAGCCCGATGCCGAGCGAGACGATGATCGACGGCATGATCAGGCTCGCCACCGTGATGAAGAAAAGTGCGTTGCCACCCTTGAGGTGCTTGCGGAAGGCCAGGCCCGCGAGCACCGACAGCAGCACGGTGAATCCCATCACCACGGTGCCCAGCATCAGCGAGCGGCCGAAGGCGGCGCCGATGTCGACCGTGCCCAGACCTTCGGCGAGCTTGCGGAACCAGTGCAGCGAGACGCCGCGCAGCGGAAAGGTGAGCCCGCCCTCGGGGCCCTGGAAGCTCAGCACGAAGATCGTGATCATCGGGCCGTAGAGGAAGACCACGAACAGTGCGAAGACTATCGCCAGGGGCCAGAAGCCCGCGCTGCGCTGTTCACCGATGCGTTGGCTCACGTCAGAGTTCCTTGCGGATGTCGACCAGGCGCGTCAGGCCCCAGATGATCATCAGCACCACGGCCAGCAGGATCATCGCGTTGGCGGCCGCCAGCGGGAACTGCAGGTACGAGGTCTGGACCTGGATGATCTTGCCGACCGAGGCGATCTGCTGGCCGCCCATCACGCCGATCGTGACGAAGTCGCCCATCACGATCGTGATGACGAAGATCGAGCCGATCAGGATGCCAGTGCGCGACAGCGGGACGATCACGTTCCACAGCGTCTGCCAGCCCGAGGCGCCGGAGTCGTTGGCGGCTTCGAGCAGGGAACGATCGATGCGCATCATCGAGTTGAAGATCGGCACGATCATGAACATCGTGTAGAGGTGCACGAAGGCCAGCACCACCGAGAAATCCGAGAACAGCAGCCATTCGACCGGCGAGTCGACCAGGCCCATGCCCATGAGCCCCTGGTTGACGAGGCCGTTGCGGCCCAGCAGCGGGACCCACGAGATCATGCGGATCACGTTGGAGGTCCAGAAGGGCACCGTGCACAGCACGAACAGCAAGGTCTGCATGCCCGGCGAGCGCACGTGGAAGGCCAGGAAGTAGGCCACCGAGAAGCCGATCAAGAGCGTGATGCCCCAGACCAGCAAGCAGAACTTCAGCGTGCTGATGTAGGTCGACAGCGTGACGCAGAAGTCGCCGTTGTCGGTGAGGCGAGAGCAGCCTTCGAAGATGCTCAGGTAGTTGCGCGGCGAGATCGCCGGGATCAGCTCGTACTCGTTGAAGTCCCACAGGCTGACCATCGCGATCAGCGCCAGCGGAATCAGGAAGAACAGCAGGAACACCAGCGCGAACGGCGCCGCCTGCCACCAGGCCTTGACGGTTCGGGTGGGAGACGAGGCGGTTGCCGTCGCGGTGGCGCGGATGACGTCGGACATGTTCTTGTTCTGCGGCCTCTTCTCTGGGGAAGAGGGTGCCGACCCATCAGGCCGCTACGAATTCATTCCACTTCCTGACCATGTACTCGTTCTCGTCCATGACCGCGTTCCAGCAGGCGATGCCGCCCATGCGCTCCTCGTAGCCGCCGCCGTCGCGCACCGCGCCGACCTTGGCGATGACGTCGCCTTGCGGGCTCTTGATGTCCTGCGTGGCGGGCTTGCCTTCCATCCAGTAGGCCCACTCGTAGGGTTCCATCTTGGCCTTGGCGGTTTCCAGCACGGCGCTGTAGTAGCCCTGGCGATTCAGGTAGGCGCCGGCCCAGCCGTCGAGGAACCAGTTGATGAACTCGTAGGCGCCATCGAGCTTCTTGCCCGACAAGGTGGCCGGCAGGCCAAAGCCCGAGGCCCACGCGCGATAGCCTTCCTTGAGGGGCTGGAAGGTGCAGGCGATGCCCTTGCTGCGCACCGCGGTCACGGCCGGCGACCACATCGACTGGATCACCACCTCGCCCGAGGACATCAGGTTGACCGACTCGTTGAAGTCCTTCCACAGCGCGCGGAACTGGCCCGCCTTCTTGGCCTCGATCAGGGTCTTGATCGTCAGGTCGATCTCGGCCTTGGTCATGTTGCCCTTGTCGGCGTACTTGTGGATGCCCTTGGCCTCCACCACCATCGCGGCGTCCATGATGCCGATCGACGGGATGTTCAGGATCGCCGCCTTGCCCTTGAACTCGGGGTTCAGCAGCTCGGCCCAGGAGCCGATCGGGCGCTTGATCAGGTCGGGCCGGATGCCCAGCGTGTCGGCGTTGTAGGTGGTCGGGATCAGCGACATGAACTGCGTCGGCGTCTTCGAGAACACCTTGCTCTTCTCGCCCTCGAGGAAGATCACCTTGATCGGCGCCGTGCCCTGGCTGCCGATCTTCTTGCCGGCGACCTCGCCTTTGGTGAACACGCTGGTGATCTTGTCGGCGTTCTTCACGCGCTTGGTGTCAATGCCTTTCAAGTTGCCGGTCGGCACGATTTTCTTCAGCGAGAAGTACTCGGTGTCGATCAGATCGAAGCTGTTCGGCGCGGTCACGGCGCGCTTGGTGACGTCGTCGGTGGTCACGGCCACGTACTGGATTTCGATGCCGGTGTCGGCCTTGAACTTCTCGGCGATCGCCTTGTCCTGGTTGACCGCGGTGCCGAGGTAGCGCAGCACGATCTTCTCCTGCGCATGGATGGCCGGGAACACGCCGGCCGCGAGGATGCCCGCGGTGCCCTGCAGCAGCGTGCGGCGCTGCACGCCGGCGGGGGAGGTTTCGATTTTTTTGGACATGAGAGGGCGCTCCTGGGAGGCGGTGGTGAAGAAAAGGCGGAGGAGGGAAGAACGGGACGGGCGCCGAGGGCTCTTTCAGGCCGCCATTGTCGCCAGGGCCGCCAACGGCGCGTTGCGGGGMGCGGGCGTGCCGCCGTTGCGCGCGGCGGGGCGCACGGCGCCCGGGCCCAGCGTCCGGGCATCCGATTCGGCCCAGGAAATGCGCACGCTCTCGCCGACGGCATAGCTGCGGCTGGCGAAGTCCTTTTCCGACAGCAGCACCGAGATGCCGCTGAGCTCGGGGCGCACGCCCGTGAGACGCAGGCCGAGCAGCACGTAGGTGCCCTGGTATTCGACGTCGGTGACGTGGGCCGGGATGCCCGGCTCGCCGGCGGCGCCGGTCACCGGCGAGATCCGCGTGTGGTCGTTGCGCACGGCGACCAGTCCGTCGTTCAGCGCGAACACGTTGTGGCCGCCCATGAAGCGCGCCACGAATTCGCTGGCCGGGTGGTTGTAGACCTGGTGCGGCGCGCCGACCTGTTCGATCAGCCCGTTGTTCATGACCACCATGGTGTCGGCCAGCGCCATCGCTTCTTCCTGCGAGTGCGTGACATGGATGAAGGTCAGGCCGAGCTCCTTCTGCCAGCGCCGCAGCTCGGCGCGCATCTGGATCCGCAGGAAGGGATCGAGTGCCGACAGCGGCTCGTCGAGCAGCAGCACGCGCGGTTCGGTGATCAGTGCCCGCGCCAGCGCCACCCGCTGCTGCTGGCCGCCCGACAGCTCGCCGGGCTTGCGCTCGGCCAGGTGGCCCATCGCCACGCGCTCCAGCAGGTTGCCGGCGCGCTTGTGGCGCTCGTTCTTCGAGACGCCCTTCATCTTGAGGCTGAAGGCGACGTTGTCGAGCGCCGACAGGTGCGGGAACAGCGCGAAACTCTGGAACATCATCGCGGTGCCTCGCGCCGCCGCCGGCAGGTTCGTGATGTTGCGGTTGTCGAGCAGGATGTCGCCGCTGGAAGCCGACTCGTGGCCGGCGACCATCCGCAGCGTGGTGCTCTTGCCRCAGCCCGAGGGCCCGAGCAGGCAGCAGTAGCTGCCGCTGGCGATGCGCAGGTCGATCTGGTCGACGGCCGGGGGCGTGCCGGCGGCGTAGCGCTTGCTCAGCGCAACGATTTCAACGGCTGCGGGCGGGGGGGAGGTGACAGCATCCATTGGGGATGCCATCGCAAGACATGTGCCAGCGAACCGGCCCGTCGCCGGCCCTCGGATGCGCCGGGTTGGTGCGTGCGCCGGCTTGCGTCAAGGTGGTGCGAAGTGCGCCGTCGCGACACTGCGCAGCAGGGCATCGCGCTGCGGCTTGCTGATGCCGCGTACGCCTTCGGCGACCCACTTCGCCCGCTCGACGTTGATGTTGCCGTCCTGCTGCCACTTGCGCACCGCGGCGGCCGGGTTGTTCAGCATGGCGGCCAGCCAAACCGCCTGCGCCGGCTCGAGGTTGCGGGCCGAGCGCTTGAAATAGGTGCGTGCCGCGGCTTCGGCGCCGCAAATCTGGGCGCCCCAGGGCGCGTTGTCGAGGTAGAGCTGCAGGATTCGCGCCTTGCCCAGCGTCTGCTCCATCTCGACCGCGTAGAGCAGTTCGCGTAGCTTGCGGTCGGCGCTCTGCTCGGCACCGGTGACTAGCATCTTGGCCAGCTGCTGGCTCAGCGTGCTGCCGCCGCGCTCGGCCTTTGCCGCCTTCTGGTTGATTTCGAGCGAAGCGCTCAGTTCGGCGATGTCGTAGCCCGGATGGGTGAAGAAGCGCTGGTCTTCGGCGGCGATCACGGCGCGCGCGAGCCAGCTCTCGTTGCCAAGGCGGCTCGGTGCGCCGCAGCGGCTGCGCGCATTGGCCATCGTCTCGGTGCCCAGTCCGTCGACCGAGAAGTCGGTGATGTGGGGCTGCAGCGTGAAGGTGCCGGCCGGCAGCGCCGCCTGGGCGTTCAATGCCAGTGTGCCGCCAATGCGGGCGCGCTGCAGCTCGGGCAGGCCGGGCGACAGCACCGCGTACCAGCTCGTGATGGGCATCTCGGGCACGCGGATGTCGATCTGCAGGGCCTGTTGCGAGAGTCGGCCGGTCCAGCGCCCGCGCAGGATCCCGTCGTCGGCACGGCCTCCCTCGGGCAGCTGCCGGGCCGGCGGCGAGGCTTCGAGCGCGCCGCTCAGCGTGCCGGTGTCGCGGCGCACCGTGGCGCGCAGGCTGTCGAGCCGGATCGGTGCAGTGCCCAGCGCCGGCACGGTCGCGCTGCAGGGTGCGCAGCGGAGCTCGAGGGTCTCGGTCGTGGGGTCCCAGCCGAACTGCACCGGTCCATGCGCGGTCTCCATCGTGCGGCCGGCGAGCCAGGGCGCGAACCAGGGGGAGGTGGCAAGCCGGATCGCGGTCGGAACGCCGACATCGATCGCCACCGGGCCGGCCTGGATGCGCGCCGGCCATTCGTCCCGACCGGGCGCCAGCGCCACCTTCAGGATCAGGTACACCGCGACCGCCGCCGTCAGAACCAGGGCCAGGGTCGCGAAAAGCAGGTAAACCAGTGCTTTCTTCAACAAATGTGTCTCACTCGATCGGTCTCGCCAGGGTCACAGCTTGCCACGGCCCGCGCGAGCGGCCGCTGGCCGCCGCCCAGTACCAGGCTGAAGTGTCGGTGAAAGCGCCGCCCCCGGCGTCGACGATGCGCTCGCAGACCCGGATTTTTTTCGTGCTGCCGCGTTCGGCGACGAAACAGCGCCACAGTCGCTCGTGCAGGTCGCGTTCGAGGCGGGTCTGGGCGATGCCGTAGCCCAGCGCGCGGTAGCAGTCGGCGGCCGGGTGCAGCATGCGGGTCGGCGCGTTCACCTGGCGCAGCACCAGCACCTGCTCGCCGTCGGTCAGGCGTGCAATGGCGCCGGGGAACTGCTCGGCGAAGCGGAGTTCGACGGCGCTCATCGCCAGTGGCCGCAGGGGCGCACCGTCCCACTCGCTGGGCCATTGGTGGAAGGTGGCAGACGCGGCAGCGGTCGGCGGCCGGTGCAGCGCCGCGCTGCCCGTCCAGGCCAGGCAGAGCAGCATGGCGAGCGCGAACAGCGCCTTGTGCAGCATGCGATGCACGAACCGGTTGGCGAAGCAGCGGTCAAGCAGCGCGATGGACATGTCGTGCTCCCTGGTTCATCACCCATGCGATGCCGCCGCAGACCGCTGCCAGCAGTGCCAGGCCGAAGGCGTCGTGCAACCATGGCGCCGGCGCGAGCCCGGCCGCTTCCAAGGCGACCAGCAGGCTGTTGCGCACGATGTTGCCCAGCAGCACCAGGGCGCCGACGGCCGGCAGCCGGGCCAGGAAGCCGCGGTCGTCGCGGCGGGCCCAGAGCGCCACCACGCAGGCCGTGAAGTAGCCGAGCCAGACCATCTGCACGCCCGAGCAGGGCGCGTCGACGATCACCCACTGGCCGTAGATGCGCAGACTGCTGCCCTCGCGCGCGATCTCGAAGGCTGGCGCCAGCAGCCAGCGGCTGGCTTCGGCGGTGGCCACACGCAGCGGATAGCCGGCATAGAACTGCAGCGAGGACAAGAGCGGCAGCGCCAGCACCGCCAGCCCGGCGACCGGCCCCGCGGCCACCTGGCGCGGCAGAAAGGCCAGCAGGCCGCAGGCCCCTGCGAGCATGGC
>NZ_JBFUIU010000091.1:0-18203 GCF_056401695.1 Variovorax sp. P4_D9 | reverse complement strand
GACTCGCTCGGCGCGAAGCGCATCGGCGCCATCTCCTGGGAACTCGCGCAGCGCCACGTRGACGATGCGCTGCTGCTGTCCGACGACGCGATTCGCGCGGCCCAGTCTTGGCTCTGGAAAGAGCTGAAGCTGGCGGTCGAGCCGGCTGCCGCGCTGCCCCTCGCGGCGCTGCAGAGCGTCGCCTATGTGCCGCGCGAAGGCGAGAAGGTCTGCCTGATCATTTGCGGCGCGAACGTCGACCCGGCGACGCTGAACTGAAGTTTCTCAAGCCTGGGCTGGTTGCTGTTCGCAGTTCACCATCCAGGGCACGCCGAACTTGTCCTCAAGCATGCCGAAGCCGGTCGACCAGAATGTGGGCGCATAGGGCATCGTGACCTTGCCGCCGGCGCCGAGGGCGTTGAAGAGGTGCTCGCCTTCCTTCACGTCCTTGGCCTGCACCGACAGCGAGAAGCCGTGGTAGCCCTTGAATGGGTAGCCTGGCGGCGCATCGGACGCCATCAGCTGGTGGCCGCGGGCCTCGAGCGTGGCATGCATGATCTTGTCCTTGTGGTCGGCCGGTGTCTCGGCGCCCATCGGGCTTTCGCCGAAGGTCATGCTGAAGAGAATCTTGCCGCCCAGGGCCTGGGCGTAGAACGCGAGAGCTTCGGCCGCGTTGCCGTTGAAGGTCAGGTAGGCTTGCATCGCAACTCCTTGGTTGAGTGGGTGGGGAGCGAAGGCGATCCTACGCGCACCTAAAATCAGGTCCATGCTCGATATCACACTGTTACGCAAGGACCTGCCGTCGGTCGTTGCCCGCCTCGAAACGCGCAAGAAGAACCAGACCTACCTGGACGTTGCGAAGTTCAGCGCGCTCGAAGCCGAGCGCAAGACCCTGCAGACCCGCACGGAAGAGATCCAGGCGCGCCGCAACACCCTCAACAAGCAGATCGGCCCCCTGAAGGCCAAGGGCGAGTCGGTCGACGCGCTGATGGCCGAGGTCAACGCGCTGAAGGCCGAGCAGGAGTCCTCGGCCGTCCGGCTCGATGCGATCCAGCCCGAGCTGCAGGCCCTCTTGCTGGCGGTGCCGAACCTGCCGCACGCCAGCGTGCCGATCGGCGACGACGAGCATGCCAACGTCGAGGTGCGGCGCTGGAGCCCGCAGGGTGGCGACGGCGCAGCCGCGACCCCGATCGGCTTCACGCCCAGGGACCACGTCGACCTCGGCGCGCCGCTGGGCCTCGATTTCGAGATGGGTGCCAAGCTGTCGGGTTCGCGCTTCAGCGTGATGAAGGGGCCGATCGCGCGGCTGCACCGTGCATTGGCCCAGTTCATGATCGACCTGCAGACCGAGCAACACGGCTACACCGAGTGCTACGTGCCCTACATCGTCAACGCCGATTCGATGCGCGGCACCGGCCAGCTGCCCAAGTTCGAGGGCGACCTCTTCGCCGCCAAGAAGGGCGGCCAGGACGGCGAGCCCGCGCCCGACCACTCGGCGCTCTACCTGATCCCGACCAGCGAAGTGCCGCTGACCAACTTCGTGCGCGACGAGGTGCTGGCCGAGGCGCAGCTGCCGATCCGCTTGACCGCGCACACGCCGTGCTTCCGCTCCGAGGCCGGCAGCGCCGGGCGCGACGCGCGCGGCATGATCCGCCAGCACCAGTTCGACAAGGTCGAGATGGTGCAGGTCACGCACCCCGAGAAGAGCTACGAGGCGCTCGAGGCCATGACCGGCCATGCCGAGGCGGTGCTGAAGGCGCTCGAGCTGCCGTACCGCGTSRTGCTGCTGTGCACCGGCGACATGGGCTTCGGCTCSRCCAAGACCTACGACCTCGAAGTCTGGCTGCCSGCGCAGRACACCTACCGCGAGATCAGCTCGGTSTCSAACTGCGARGCCTTCCAGGCSCGCCGSCTGCAGGCGCGCTTCAAAAATGCGCAGGGCAAGAACGAGCTGGTGCACACGCTCAATGGTTCTGGCCTCGCGGTGGGGCGGACGCTGGTCGCGGTGCTCGAGAACCATCAGAACGAGGATGGCTCGATCCGGGTGCCGGCGGCGCTGCGGCCCTACCTGGGCGGCCTCGAAGTGCTGCGCGGCTGAAAAAAGCGACGCGGAAGCTCTGCTATAATCGCGGGCTCGACAGACACCGGAGAGGTGGCAGAGTGGTCGAATGTACCTGACTCGAAATCAGGCGTACGTGCGAACGTACCGAGGGTTCGAATCCCTCCCTCTCCTCCAAGAATGGCCCCGCAAGGGGCCATTTTTTTGTCCGTGCGCGACCCAGGGCACCAAAGACTAGAAGCCTTTTTCTCCACCATCCCCGTGGACAGCCCTGTGGACAAGCACCGGGGCAACTCCGGGAAAGGGCTCCAGGCTTGGTTTCCGACGCGATGCCTCCAAAACAGGCACTTCCGATCCGGGCCGGTCCTGTCGGTGCGAGCCGTTTCAAGCACGCGCCAGGCGATCGGTCGCCCGGATCAGCTGGTCCAGGATGCCGGGCTCCGACCAGGCGTGTCCGGCTCCTTCGATCAGATGGAACTCAGCTTCCGGCCAGGCCTTGTGCAGCGCGTGGGCGCAGCGCGCCGGGCAGGGCATGTCGTAGCGGCCGTGAACGATCACGCCGGGGATGCCGCGCAGCCGATGGGCATCGCGCAGCAGCTGGCCATCCTCCAGCCAGGCGCCGTGCACGAAGTAATGGTTCTCGAGGCGGGCGAAGGCCAGGGCGAAATGATCGTCGCCGTGTGCGGCTGCAATGGAAGGGTCGGGCAGCAGCGTGATGGTCTCGCCCTCCCAGATACTCCAGGCCCTGGCCGCCTCCAATTGCCGCTCGGTGTCGCTGCCTGCGAGGAGCCTGCGGTAGGCGCCGATCATGTCGCCGCGCTCGGCCTCGGGAATCGGCGCTTGGAAACGCTCCCACTGCGCCGGGAACATCTCCGAGACGCCGAACTGGTAGTACCACGCCAGCTCCGCACGCGTCACCGTGTAGATGCCGCGCAGCACCAGCGCGCTGACCCGCTCGGGGTGCTTCTGGGCGTAGGCCAGCGCCAGCGTCGACCCCCATGAGCCGCCGAACACCAGCCAGCTGTCGACGCCCGCGAGTTCGCGCAGGCGTTCGATGTCGGCCACCAGATGCCAGGTGGTGTTGGCCTCCAGCCCGGCATGCGGCGTCGAGCGACCGCAGCCGCGCTGATCGAACAGCAGCAGGTCGTAGTGCGAGGCATCGAACAACCGACGATGYGCCGGCGAGATGCCGCCGCCCGGCCCGCCATGCAGGAAGACGGCCGGCTTGGCGCCAGGCGTTCCCACGCGTTCGTAGGCGACAAGGTGCCCGTCGCCGACATCGAGCAGCCCGCTGTCGTAGGGTTCGATCGGGGGGTAGAGGGGCAGAAGCGCGGTCATGAGTGCGGTGGCGAGCGGAGCGAAGAGAGGCCTGCTAGCGAGCGCTTCCCTTGCGGAGCTTGTGCATGCGCAGGCGAAGGCTGCTCTGCAGCGCCAGCCTTCGCGACAACGGAGGCGGCTCGGAAGGCTCCTGGCCGGGCACTTGTTGGTGCGGTTTGTGCGCCCAGTACGCTCCTGCATCGGGCACCAGGCGTAAGCCGACCGCACGGCTGTCCTCTTCCGAAAAATAGTGGAACACGATGCTGTTTCGGGTCCGATCGGGCGAGATGATCGGGCTGCCGCCGTGCAGCAGGTACGCGCTCCAGATGAAGACGTCCCCGCGCCTGGCCGGGAAGATCTGCGGCTTCAGTCCGCGGATGGCAACCTGTTCCTCCATGTATTTTGTCCATAGGGGCATTTCTTCGGGCACGAAGTGATTGCTGCCGGTGGAGAACACGTACTGCTCGATTTTGTGGCTGCCGGGATAGTAGCGCAGGGGCCCGGCCTCGTCGTGGCAATCCTCCAGCGCGACCCAGATGGCCAGCAGATGACCGCGGGAGCGAGGCGTCATGTAGAGGGAGTCGACATGGTTGCCCTGTGCACTGCCATGCAGGAGGTTCAGTGAGTTGCAGAGCACCGGGGTGTCCGCGAGGAGCACCTTGAGGATCGGAGTGATCCTGGGGTTCAACGCCAGTCGCCGGACACTTTCATACTCGAGGTAGAGATCGTTCACCTTGAAGCGATGCGCTGCCCGCGCCTGTTCGTCGACATCGCGAATATGAAGGCGCTGATCGGTGTCAAGGTCGTCGACGACGACGCGCGACCCTTCATCGATCCACGCGTTCTTCTGCGCAGTTTGCGCGGCTTCGATATCCGCATCCGAATAGAACCGCGGCAGGACGACAAAGCCGTCGTCCTGCCATTTCCTGATTATGTCCGCGTGCTGCTTCATCTTCCGTCTCTCGGATTTTCCAGTGGCGACTTTAACGCCGGTGAAGTGCGGCGCGTCGCGCTATCGCCGCCGCACGCGCCCCGGAGACGCAGCCGGCTTCACAACCTGCTCGATCGGCAGCGCCACCTCGGACTTCACCTGGCGCAGCACGATGCTCGACCGCACGTGCGTCACGCCCGGCAGGCTGAACAGCGTCTCGTGCAGGAAGCGCTCGTAGTGCTTCATGTCCTGCACCAGCACCGTGAGGATGTAGTCCGCCGGCCCGGTGGCCGAGACGCAGCTGGTGATCTGCGGACTGGCGGCGACCGCGTCCTCGAAGCGCTGCACCTGCGACTCGCTGTGCCGGTCGAGGTTGACCTCGGCCACGGCCGCGACATGCAGGCCGACCTTCTCGCGGTCGATCACCGCGGTGTAGCCGCGGATCACGCCGGCCGCCTCCATGTCCTTGATGCGCTTCCAGCAGGGGGTCGGCGACAGCCCGACGGCGTCCGAGATCTGCTGCACGGTTTGCCGTGCGTCGCGCTGCAGCTCGAAAAGGATCTTCAGGCTGTGGGCATCAAGAAGAATGGAATCGATGTTCATGGCGCATCTGGAGAATTTCATCCTCCAATCAGGGGGAATCGATAGTGTATTGAAGAAGCACTTCCTCGCCGGGCGATGGAACAATTTCGAGCATGAAAAGCCTCCCCCACGATCCGAACGTCCTGCGCACCGACTACAAGCTGAGCGACAGCCTGTGGGCGAAGTCGGGCTCCGTCTTCCTGACCGGCACGCAGGCGCTGATCCGCGTGCTGCTGATGCAGCGCCAGCGCGACACCGCCCGCGGCTTGGACACCCAGGGCTTCGTCAGCGGCTACCGCGGTTCGCCGCTGGGCATGGTCGACCAGGCGATCTGGAAGGCCGGCAAGGGCTTCGAGGAAGCCGGCATCCGCTTCGTGCCGGCGATCAACGAGGAACTGGCGGCGACCCAAGTGCTCGGCACGCAGCGCGTCGAATCGGACCCCGAACGCACAGTCGAGGGCGTGTTCGCGATGTGGTACGGCAAGGGCCCGGGCGTCGATCGGGCCGGCGACGCGCTCAAGCACGGCAACGCCTACGGCTCCTCGCCGCACGGCGGCGTGGTAGTGGTGGCGGGCGACGACCACGGCTGCGTCTCGTCCTCGATGCCGCACCAGAGCGACCACGCCTTCATGGCCTGGAGCATGCCGGTGCTGCAACCGGCCTCGGTGGCCGAATACCTCGAGTTCGGCCTCTACGGCTACGAGCTGTCGCGCTACTCGGGCGCCTGGGTCGGGATGGCGGCGCTGTCGGAAGTGGTCGAGAGCGGCAGCACGGTCGACCTCGACCTGATCAGCGCCCGCGTCGCCACCTGGGCCGATGCCGACACGGTGCGCGCCGCCACCGGCCACCGCGAGCCGGTCGACGGCCTGCACTATCGCTGGCCCGACCTGCCGTCGCTGCGCATCGAGTCGCGGCTGGCCGACAAGCTCGAGGCGGTGGCCGCCTTCACGCGGGTCAACGCAATCGACCGCCACGTGATCGAGAGCCCGCAGGCCAAGGTCGGCATCGTGACATGCGGCAAGGCCCACTATGACCTGATGGAGGTGCTGCGCCGCCTCGAGGTGACGCCCGAGGCGCTGGCCCGCACCGGCGTGCGGCTCTACAAGGTGGGTCTGAGCTTCCCGATCGAGCAGACCCGCATCAAGGACTTCGCGCAGGGGCTCGACGAGATCTTGATCGTCGAGGAGAAGGGCGCGATCGTCGAGACGCAGCTGCGCGAGCTGTTCTACAACGCGCCGCCCGAAGCGCGGCCGGCGCTGGTCGGCAAGCAGGACCGCGAGGGCCGGCCGCTGGTGTCGGCGCTCGGCGAGCTGCGGCCCTCGCGGCTGATCGAGCTCGTGGCTCATTGGCTGGAGGCCCATTTCCCCGGCAATAGCGAGCTCGGCGACCACCTGCAGCACGTGCGCGACTTCACGCCGCCCGAACTGCTCAGCAACGATGGCGACTCGGTCAAGCGGGTGCCGTACTTCTGCGCCGGCTGCCCGCACAACACCAGCACCAAGGTGCCCGAGGGCTCGACCGCGCGCGCCGGTATCGGCTGCCACTTCATGGCCAACTGGATGGACCGCAGCACGGCCGGCTTGATCCAGATGGGCGGTGAGGGCGTCGACTGGGTCTCGCACTCGATGTTCACGCGCACGCCGCACGTGTTCCAGAACCTCGGCGACGGCACCTACTACCACTCGGGCTATCTGGCGATCCGCCAGGCGGTGGCGGCCAAGGCCACGTTGACCTACAAGATCCTCTTCAACGACGCGGTGGCGATGACCGGCGGCCAGCCGGTCGACGGCATCATCAGCGTCGACGCGATCGCGCGCCAGGTCGAATCCGAAGGCGTGAAGCAGGTGGTGGTGGTCAGCGATGCGATCGAGAAGTACGCCGCCATCAAGGGCAAGTTCCCGGCCGGCACCGAGTTCCACGACCGCGCCGAGCTCGATGCCGTGCAGCGCCGCCTGCGCGAAGTGCCCGGCGTCACGGTGCTGATTTATGAGCAGACCTGCGCGGCCGAGAAGCGCCGCCGCCGCAAGAGGGGCGAGCTGGCCGACCCGGCCAAGCGCCTCTTCATCAATGAGGCGGTGTGCGAAGGCTGTGGCGACTGCACGGTGCAGAGCAACTGCGTGGCGGTGCTGCCGCACGAGACCGATCTCGGCCGCAAGCGCAAGATCGACCAGACCAGCTGCAACAAGGACTACTCCTGCGCGCAGGGCTTCTGCCCGAGCTTCGTCGGCGTCAGCGGCGGCGCGCTGCGCAAGAAGAGCGGCGCGCTGGCGGCCGGCAAGGACGCTTTCCTGGGCCATGTCGAGGCGCTGCCGCGGCCGGCGGCCCATGGCTGGACCGCGCCCTACGACCTGCTGGTCACCGGCGTAGGCGGCACCGGCGTGGTGACCGTGGGCGCGGTGATCGCGATGGCCGCGCACCTCGAAGGCAAGTCGGCCAGCGTGCTCGACTTCATGGGCTTCGCGCAGAAGGGTGGCGCGGTGCTGAGCTTCGTGCGCCTGGCCGACACGCCCGAACGCTTGAACCAGGTGCGCATCGACACCCAGCAGGCCGATGCGATCCTGGCCTGCGACGTGGTGGTCGGAGCCTCCCCGGATGCGCTGCAGACCGTGCGCCATGGCCGCACACGCATTCTCGCGAACATGCACGAGATCCCGGTGGCCGAGTCGCTGCGCAATCCGGATGCCGAACTCAAGACCGAGCTGCTGCTCGAGAAGATGCGCTTCGTCGCCGGCCGCGACCAGGTGCAGACCTTCGATGCCCAGACGCTGGCCGAAGAGTTCCTCGGCGACACGCTGGCATCGAACATCCTCGCGGCGGGCTATGCCTGGCAGTGCGGCCTGATCCCGCTGAGCCTCGAGGCGCTGACCCGTGCGATCGAACTGAACGGTGTCGCCGTGGCGGCCAATCAGATGGCCTTCTCGCTCGGCCGCCTGGCCGCGGGCGATCCGCAGGCCATCGATGCCTTGCGCGGCGCACCGGCCGCGCTGCCCGAAGACGAGTCGCCGGACGCCTTGATCGCGCGCGCCATGCGGCTTCTCGCGGGCTACCAGAACGCGGCCTGGGCCAAGCGCTTCGAGTCCCGCGTGCAGTTCGTGCGCGAGCGCGAGGCCGCGATGGCCGGCGGTGATCCGTCCCTGCCGGTCACGCGCAACGCGGCCCGGAGCCTGCTCAAGCTGATGAGCTACAAGGACGAGTACGAAGTGGCCCGCCTCTACAGCGATGGCGGCTTCCGCGAGAAGCTCGCCGAGCAGTTCGAAGGCGATCTCAAGCTCGAGTTCCACATGGCGCCGCCCTTCCTGGCGCGGCCGAAGAACGGCCAGCCGCCGGTCAAGATCCGCCTCGGCGGCTGGATGCTGCCGGCGATGAAGTGGCTGGCGCGCGGCAAGGTGCTGCGCGGCACGGCCTTCGACATCTTCGGCCGCACCGGGGAGCGTCGCCTGGAGCGCGAACTGATCGAGCGCTTCGATGCCCGGTTGGACGAATTGTCGGCCGGCCTCGCGCCCGCCAACCAGCGGCTGGCGGCGCAGATCGCCGCGGTGCCGCTGGCGATCCGCGGCTTTGGCCACGTGAAGCTGGCCAACCTGGCGCTGGCACGCGGCCGCGAGTCCGAACTTCTGCATCGTTTTGCGCCCGATCGCTATCCGCGGCCGGTCGTCGAGGCGAAAGCCGGGCAGATCCGCGGCATCGCGGTGGTCGCGCACTGAGCGATTTCTCGCTGCTGCGTTGTGCGCACGCGACGAAAAGGGGAATGATTTGACCGGTGCCGCGCGATCGGCCAATTAAGATCATGCGCTAGCGCCCGGCGCACTGGGGGTGGGTGGCACGACGCGGCCTCCGGCTTCCGAGCTATTTCAGTTGCGAGCCGCAGTGCCGCATGCAGGGCCCCTTGCCAGGGGCCTTTTTTTTTGTGGCCTGGATGACAGGGGCGTGAAAGCCATGGTGGGTAATTCGTCGTTCGCGGGGTTGGGCAACTCGTCCTTTGCCAGCCTCACACCGGCACCGGCTTCAGCCGACGAGGCCGAGCCGTGGGTGCGCGGCGAACTCATCCGCAGCCTGATGCGGGCCTCCCGGGGCTCCTATCTGCTGGCGGCGGCGCTGATGCCGGCGATGGTCGGCCTGAGCTGGGGCCATGTGCCGGCCTGGCAATTGATCGTCTGGCTGGTCATCGGCATCGCCGCCACCGCCTGCCGGATCTGGGGCGAACAGCTCTATGCCCGCCACTACGCCGACCGCGATTCGGCCGCCCAGCAGTACTTCGTCGAGCGCTACCGCTATCTCTGGAGTGCCAGCGGCTTCGCCTGGGGACTGTCGATCCTGATCTTCTTCGAGCGCACGCCACTGGTGAACCAGTTCATGAGCTGGCTGATCGTGGCCGGCGTCGCGACCTTCCCGCTCAACGGCCTGGCGCTGCACCCTCCGCTGCTCAGGCGCTACGTCAACACCCTGTTCTTCACGATGCTGGCGGCCATCGTGCTGCGCATGATCGAGCTCAAGTTCGCGCGGCCGCATTTTCACTACGGCTTCCTGATGCTGCCGGTGCTGCACTGGTGGCTGCTGCTGCGGGCCGGCCGGCGCATCCATGAGACCGCGCGCAACAGCTTCGAGCTGCTGTTCCACAACCACATCCTGATCAACTCGCTGACGCAGCAGCGTCAGGCGGCGGTCTCGGCGGTGGCCATGAAGAACCGCTTCCTCGCCAGTGCGGCGCATGACATGCGCCAGCCGGTGCTGGCGCTGTCGCTCTATGCCGACTGGCTGCGCAACGAGCCCGAACTGGTGGCCGAGATCGCGCCCAAGATCGTCCGCGCCACGCATGCCGTGAATGCCTTGTTCGATTCGCTGTTCGACCTCGCCCGCATCGATTCGGGGCAGGTGCGGCTGCACATCGAGCGGGTCGATGTGGCCCAGCTGCTGCACGACCTCGAGCTGCAGTACCGGCCGGTGGCCGAGGCCAAGGGACTGACCTTCCGCATGCACGTGACGCCCGGTACGGTGCTGACCGATCCGATCCGGGTCCGCCGGATGATCGGCAACCTGCTGGCCAACGCGACCAAGTACACCGCCGAGGGCGGAATCTTGCTGGCCTCGAGGCAGACCCGCGACGGCCTCCGGGTGGAAGTCTGGGATACCGGCATCGGCATCGCGCGCGAACACCTGCGTGACGTCTTCCTGGAGTTCTACAAGGTCGCCGACCACGCCGGCACCTCGGACGGCTTCGGCCTCGGCCTGGCGATCGTAGCGCGGCTGTCGCACGCGCTCGGCCACCCGGTCAGCGTGCGTTCGCGGCTTGGCCGCGGCAGCGTCTTCCGCGTCGCCTTGCACGATGCCGACGAGACCCAGGCGCAGACCCGAATCTCGGGCGCCGTGGGCTAGCGCTAGCCCGACAAGAGGCCGTTGGTGCGGGCGTGGTGCAGCGCCTGCGTCCGGCTCTTCACGCCGAGGCGACGGAATAGCCGCCACAGGTGCACCTTGACGGTGTGCTCGCTGATGTCGAGTTCGGTCGCGATGTCGCGGTTGCTCATGCCCTGGTCGAGCATCGCGATCAGCTGAGTCTGGCGCTTCGACAGCTTGCTGTTGGCGGCCGCCACCGGTTCTTCGGCGTCGGTGTCGGCCATCAGCAGGCCGCGCAGGGCGGCCGTGAGTTCGGCCGAGCTGGCCGATTTCTCGATGTAGGTGTCGGCACCGGCCTCGATGCAGGCCTCTTCCATGTCGGCCGAGGGCGAGGCGGAATACACCGCGATCGGCACGTCCGGGTAGGCCAGCTTGACCGCCACGACGCCCGAGACGCCGGTGGTGTCGGGCAGTTTCAGGTCGAGGCAGAACAGGCCGGGCGCCCCGTGCTGTTTGACGGCCGCCGCCAGCTTGTCGAGCCGCTCCAGTTCAACGATGTTCTCGGCCGGTCGCAGGCGCCGCAGCACCATCACGATGGCGTCGCGCATCAGGGGGTGGTCGTCGATGACATAGATACTCATGATTTACTCGCAGTGTCCGCAGGTCGGGCATTGCCCATCGCTGCGGTAGATTGTCCCTTAGCCCTCGCTGGCCGCATCGGCTGCGGCCAGCGCTTCCAGTGCGGCCGAAGCCGCACGCCTAACTTCGTCGTCCATTGCCTCGAGCTGCGCGGTGAGTTGCACCAGGGCGGCCCCCCGCTGCTGCCGCAGTGTTCCGATTGCCCGGCCCGCTTCCTGCGGTGTTGTGAACCCCCGGCTTTGTACCAGTTGCGCCCCACTCGCGTCGAGCAACTTGAAATAGAACAGCCCGTCGCGCTCGCGGTACTGCTTGAAGCTGGGCCGTGCCACCTTAGCCGCCTTGGTCGCCACCGCCTTGTCGTGGCTGGCGAGATTGCGCAGGCCGACCGCGTGGCGCAAGCCTTCCATGAACGGGCGCGACAGCGCGCGCGCCTTCTCGGCGCCGTTGCGCAGGATCCGCTCGATCTGGGCCGGATCGTTGAGTAGGGCCTCGTAGTGCGCCCGCATCGGCGCCACCTCGCGGTCGATGCGCTCGAACAGCATCTGCTTGGCATCGCCCCAGCCGATGCCGTCGGCGTAGTCCCGGCGCAGGGTCTCGGTCTCCCCGTCGTCGGCGAAGGCCTGGTAGATCTGGAACAGGGCCGAGCCCTCGGTGTCCTTGGGTTCGCCCGGCGCGCGCGAGTCGGTCACGATGCCGTTGATCAGCTTTTGCAACTGGGCGCGCGGCGTGAAGAGCGGGATCGTGTTGTCGTAGCTCTTGCTCATTTTGCGGCCGTCGAGCCCGGGCAGCGTCGCCACCGTGTCGTCGATCTCGGCCTCGGGCAGCGTGAAATGCTCGCCGTACAGATGGTTGAAGTGCTGCGCCATGTCGCGCGCCATCTCGATGTGCTGCACCTGGTCGCGGCCCACCGGCACCTTGTGGGCGTTGAACATCAGGATGTCGGCGCCCATCAGCACCGGGTACATGAACAGGCCGGCGCTGACCTCGGCGTCCGGGTCCTCGCCCTTGGCGCTGTTCTTGTCGACCTGCGCCTTGTAGGCATGGGCACGGTTGAGCAGGCCCTTGCCGGTGACGMAGGTCAGGAACCAGGTCAGCTCGGGAATCTCGGGGATGTCGGACTGGCGGTAGAAGATGACGCGCTCCGGGTCCAGCCCGCAAGCCAGCCAGGTGGCGGCGATCTCGAGCGTCGAGCGCTGGATGCGGGCCGGTTCGTCGACCTTGATCAGCGCGTGGTAGTCGGCCAGGAAATAGAAGCTCTGGACGTCGTCGCGGCGGCTGAAGCGCACCGAATGCCGCACCGAGCCGACATAGTTGCCGAGGTGCGGCGTCCCGCTGGTGGTGATGCCGGTCAGGAAACGGATGGGCGTATCGGGAAGAAGGGCCATGGGAGTTCAGCGAATGAGGGCGGTAAGCGGGCTCAGCAGCAGCGAGATGGCCTGGTAGCCGAAGGCCATCAGCGGGCTGAGCCACCAGGTACTGACGACGCCGGCAATGACCAGGCCCATCACGATGAAGAAGCCATAAGGCTCGATGCGGGCCAGGAACTCCTGGGCGCCGCCGCTCGGCAGCAGGCCGGCCAGCACGCGGCCGCCATCGAGCGGCGGCAGCGGGAACAGGTTGAAGGCCCACATCACGAGGTTGACCAGCACGCCGCCCTGGGCCATCTTGATAAAAAAGGTTTCGTTGATGCCGGCGCCGACCAGGCCGACCAGGAACAGCGCCCAGACGATGGCCTGGAAGAAGTTGGAGGCGGGGCCGGCCAGGGCGACCCAGATCATGTCACGCTTGGGGTGGCGCAGGCGGTTGAAATTGACCGGCACCGGCTTGGCGTAGCCGAACAGGAAGGCCCCCGAGGTGGCGAAGTACAGCAGCAGCGGCATCAGGATGGTGCCGACCGGGTCGATGTGCTTGAACGGGTTGAGCGTTACGCGGCCCATCACGTAGGCCGTATTGTCGCCGAAGTACCGTGCCACGTAGCCATGGGCCGCTTCGTGCACCGTAATCGCGAAGACCACGGGCAGGGCGTAGATCAGGACGGTTTGAATCAGGTTTTGGATATCCACCGCCGGATTGTCTCAGACGGTAAGAATGTCCCTTGCGGGACTCACAAGCCCAGGACGGCCAGCGGGCCGCGGCCCTGGCGCACCAGCAGCGGATCGCCGCCGGTGCCCATGGGCGTGAGGTCGACCACGGTGGTCGGTTCCGAGGGGCAGGCGCCGGCATCGATCACGGCGCCGATCTGCTTCTCGAAGCGCTCGCGGATCTGGGTCGGGTCGTTCATGGCCTCGGTTTCGCCGGGCGCGATCAGCGTGGTCGCCAGCAGCGGCTCGCCGTGCAGCGTCAGCAGTTCGAGCAGCACCCGGTGGTCGGGCACCCGCAGGCCGATGGTCTTGCGCTGCGGATGGCTGACCCGGCGCGGCACCTCCTTGGTGGCCTCGAGCAGGAAGGTGTAGGGGCCGGGCGTGGCCGCCTTCAGCAGCCGGTACTGCTTGTTGTCGACCCGGGCGTAGTTCGACAGCTCGCTCAGGTCGCGGCAGATCAGCGTCAGGTGGTGCTTGTCGTCGACCTGGCGGATCCGGCGCAGCTGGTCGACCGCGTCCTTGTCGTCGAGGTGGCAGGCCAGCGCGTAGCTGGAATCGGTGGGCACGGCGACGATCTCGCCGCGGGCCAGCAGGGCAACGGCCTGCTTCAGCAGGCGCTGCTGCGGGTTGTCGGGGTGGACTTCGAAGAACTGGGCCATGGGGGCGATTCTGTCAGGACTCGGCGGGCTCGATAGGCACTCGGCGCTCGCGCACAGTAAGCCATGCGCCGGCAGCCCCGCAGACTGCGATCATGCCCATGCCGATCAGCGAGATGCTGTCCGGCACATAGGAGAAGATGACCCAGCCTCCCAGCATTGCGAAGGCGATCTGCGCATAGAGATAGGGCGTCAGCGTGGAGGCCGGCGCCCGCTGGTAGGCCAGGATCAGGAGGAAATGGCCGACCGTGCCCATGAAGCCCATCAGGCACAGCAGGGCCCACCAGTGCCAGGAGGGCAGCGCGGTCCAGACAAAGGGCAGCGCCAGCGAGGCCAGCAGCGCACCGACCCAGCCGGTGTAGAAGTGCATCGTGAGCGGGTCCTCGGTCTGCGCCAGCTTGCTGGTCAGCACCTGGAACCAGGCGTTGGTCAGCACCAGCCCGATCGGCAGGAACATGGCCCAGCTGAAGGCGTCGCCGCCCGGACGCAGGATCACCAGCGTGCCCGCGAAGCCGCCCGCGACCAGCGCCCAGCGTAGCCGCGACACCTGCTCCTTGAGCGTGGTGGCTGCCAGCAGCGTGATCACCAGCGGCGCGATCAGCACGATCGAGGTGAACTCGGCCAGCGGCATGTAGCGCAGGCTGAAGAAGGCCAGCGTGCTCGAGGCCAGCAGCAGGGCGCCGCGCAGCAGCTGGTAGCGCGGATGGCGGGTGCGCAGCAGCGCGGTGCCATGGCGCGGCAGCAGCACCAGCGTGGTCGCCGCCGCCTGGAAGAAATAACGGACCCAGACGCCCATCAGGATCGGCACCGCCGCGGTCGACAGCTTGGTGGCGGTGTCCAGCGTGGCGAAGCAGGCCACCGCCAGCAGGACCAGGCCGATGCCGGCCAGAACGCGCTCCGATTCCAGGTCGCGCGTGCTTTTGACCGCAACGGCCTCGCTCGCCTGCGCCGTCACTGGATGCGGTGCTCCAGCAGTTCCCAAACCGGGGTCAGCTGGCCGGGCAGCGGCGGCAGCTTGCCAAGGTCGCAATGGCTTTCGTCGGGGCTGTGGAAATCGCTGCCGCGCGAGGCGGCGAAATCGAATTCGAGTGCCTTGTCGGCGTACTCGACGTACTCGGCCGGCGTGTGGCTGCCGGTGACGACCTCGATCGCCCGGCCGCCGTGGGCCTTGAACTCGACGAACAGGGCGTATTCCTCGTTGGCCGTGAACCTGTAGCGGCCGGGGTGGGCGATCACGGCCATTCCGTTGGCGGCGGTGATCCAATGCACCGCGTCCTTGAGCGAGGCCCAGCGGTGCGGCACGTAGCCGGGCTTGCCTTCGATCAGGAACTTGCGGAACACCTCGGAGGTGTCGCGGCAGTGGCCGGCCTCGACCAGGAAGCGGGCGAAGTGGGTGCGCGAGATCAGCTCGGGATTGCCGACGAAGCGCAGCGCGCCCTCGTAGGCGCCGTGGATGCCGACCTTGGCCAGGCCCTCGGACATCTCCATGGCGCGCTTGCCGCGGCCGCCACGGGTGTCGTAGAGGCCTTCGCTGATCGCGGCGTCGTCGGGGTCGAAGCCCAGGCCGACGATGTGCACGGTTTCGCCGGCGAAGGTGACTGAGATCTCGGTGCCGGTGAGGTACTTCATGCCGTGCGCGCGGGCCGCGGCGGCGGCGCGGTGCTGGCCGCCGATCTCGTCGTGGTCGGTCAGGGCCCAGAGCTCGACGCCGTTGGCGGCGGCACGTTCCGCCAGTACCTCGGGCGTCAGCGTACCGTCCGATACGACGGAATGGCAGTGCAGGTCGGCATTGAGGATGGAGGACACCGCACGAGTTTATTCTTTCTCGAAATTGCCTGCGGCGGCCCGCTTTTTCAGCGTTTCTTGCGGAACGCGACCCAGGCTGCGACCGCCGTGAAGCTCATCACGATGGCCACCACGATCCAGAAGCCGTGCCGGTGGTCAGCCAGCGGGATGCCGCCGACGTTCATACCGAACAGGCCGGCCAGGATGTTGATCGGCAGGGCCAGCACGGTCACGACGGTCAGCACGAACAGGCTGCGGTTGTTGTCCTCGTTGACATCGGCGGCGATCTCCTCCTGCAGCAGCTTGATTCGCTCCTGCAGCCCGACCATGTCGCGCAGCACCACCGAGAATTCCTCGGTCGAGCCGCGCAGTTCGAGCACATCGGGCTCGGCCATCCACGCGGGCGGACTCTGCAGCAGGCGGAACAGCGCCGCCGGCTCGGGCGCCAGCAGCCGCTGCAGCCGCACCAGCACCCGGCGCAGCTCGCCCAGACGGGCCCGCTTGTGGTCGAGCCGGCCGGCCAGCAGCGCGTCCTCGATCTCGTCGATGCGTCCGGTCACGTCGCGCACGATCTTCACGAGCACGTCAGCCTGCACCCGCAGCAGATGCTCGAGCAACTCGGTGCTGGAACGCGGGGCTTCGCCGGCCTTGACCGCCGTGCGCAGCGCATCGACCGAGCGCAGCGGCTGGGTGCGGGCGGTCACCACCAGCCGCGGGCCGACGCTGATCCACAGGGTTGAGATTTCGGAGGGCTCGAAGCTGAAATCGAAATGGACGTCGTTGATGACCGCGATCAGCGAGTCGTCGGCGCGCTCGATCCGGGTCGAGTGCAGGCCTTCCCTGAGCGTCTCGAAGAAGATGCCGGACAGGCCGGCGTGGCGCAGCAGCCAGCGTTCGGCCTGGGCATGGCTCAGGTTGAAATGCAGCCAGAGGAAGGCGCCGGCGGCGGTGCCGGCCGCCAACGATTCGGCGGCCTGTGCGGAATCGACTGCGCGCACCGGCTCCGGGGCGGCGACATCGAACAGGTAGCCGCAGATCAGCCCGGCGTCGTCGCTGCCGTAGGCGCCAGCGATCGAATTCATGGTGCGATGGGCATGGTGGGTGTCGCGGGATGCTGCCGGCGCCATGTGTCAGCCGTGTGACGACGGCGGTTCTGCGTACTTTCTGTCACGAGGCGGTCATCCGGTGGCCTCAGCATGTCCTTTTCCTTTGCCATTCGAGTCGAATCATGACGCTGCCGAGTACGTTCAGTGACCCCGAGGACCTGATGGCGCGCATCGCGCGTGACCTGGTGGACAGCTACGACGAGGAGATCGAACTCGAGCTCGAGGATCGCAGCCTCGACGAGCTGGAGACCGGCATCGTCACCGACAAGGCGGGGCGCCAGGCCTACTTCAAGGAGCTGTTCCGGCTCCAGGGCGAGCTGGTCAAGCTGCAGGACTGGGTTCAGCACAGCCGGCAGAAGGTCGTGATCCTGTTCGAGGGGCGCGATGCCGCGGGCAAGGGCGGCGTCATCAAGCGGATCACGCAGCGGCTCAATCCGCGCGTGGCGCGTGTCGCGGCGCTGCCGGCGCCGAATGACCGCGAGCGTACCCAGTGGTACTTCCAGCGTTACGTGGCGCACCTGCCGGCGGCCGGCGAGATGGTGCTGTTCGATCGCAGCTGGTACAACCGCGCCGGCGTCGAACGGGTGATGGGCTTCTGCTCCGACGAGGAGTACGAGGAGTTCTTCCGCACCGTGCCCGACTTCGAGCGGATGCTGGTGCGCTCGGGCATCAAGTTGATCAAGTACTGGTTCTCGATCACGGACGAAGAGCAGCACATGCGCTTTCTAGGCCGTATCCATGACCCGTTGAAGCAGTGGAAACTGAGCCCGATGGACCTCGAATCGCGCCGCCGCTGGGAGGAATACACCAAGGCCAAGGAGACGATGCTGGACCGCACCCACATCCCCGAGGCGCCCTGGTGGGTGGTGCAGGCGGTCGACAAGAAGAAGGCGCGGCTGAACTGCATCAGCCACCTGCTGGGCCAGCTGCCCTACCATGAGGTGCCGCACCCGCCGGTGGAACTGCCGGCGCGGGTCCGGAATGCCGACTACCTGCGCCACCCTGTGCCTGCCAGCATGATCGTGCCCGAGCGCTACTGATCGATGGCGCGTCTTCCGGRCCGGCCGATCGTCGGGTAGCTGGCCGGCGGCGAAGCTGCTACCGTGTCCGCAACGATGCACGCCAGCCCGCCGCTCCCATGTCCCGCCGTTCGCTCTCTCCACTGACCCGCGCCTACAAGCGCGGCCTGACAGTGCTCACCAAGGCGACGCTGGGCAGCAGCAAGAAGATCGCCAAGCGGGTCCAGAGCGCGGCGGTGGAGCAACTCAAGCCGCCACCGGGGCGTGGCGACTGGATCGCCGGCGCCGCCTTGGGACCGGCCGGGGCACGGCGCTACCACCTGTATCGGCCGCCTGCGCTGGCGCTGGAGGCCGGCGAGAAGCTGCCCCTGATGGTCATGCTGCACGGCTGCGCCCAGACCGGGCGCGATTTCGCCGTCGCCACCCGCATGAACCGGGTTGCCGACCGCGAGCGCTTCCTGGTCCTCTATCCCGAGCAGGACCGCCTTGCCAATGCACAGGGCTGCTGGAACTGGTACGACCGCCGTTCCGGCAAGGCCGATGCCGAGGCTGCCACCTTGATCGCCGCGATCGACCAGGTGCTGATGCTCTATCCGGCCGATCGCGAACGGGTGGCGATCGCCGGCTTGTCCGCCGGCGCCAGCATGGCGGCCCTGCTGGCCACCCGCTATCCGGTGCGCTTCAAGGCGGTCGCCATGCATTCGGGCGTGGCGCCGGG
>NZ_JBFUIU010000090.1:0-18220 GCF_056401695.1 Variovorax sp. P4_D9 | reverse complement strand
GCCCACCTCGGCCAGAAAGCGTGCGGGGTGGTACAGCGGGAGAATGCACACGGCAGAGCCCAGGCGGATGCGTTGGGTCTTGGCCGCCATGTGCGCGATCATCATCAGCGGCGAGGGCGAGAGCGAATAGTTGTTGAAGTGATGCTCTGCATACCAGGCCGTGTTGAATCCGGCCTGCTCGGCCACCACGGTCTGCTCGATCGAGTTCTGGATGACCTGCTGCGAAGTCTGGTGATAGCCACGCTGCTGCGCGAGGATGAATACGCCGAATTCCATGTCTTGCTCCGATTAAAAAGAGTGATGTGCGATGCAGAGGATTCTCCGGTTGGAGCCGGCGATCGGGAATATGGAAGGAGCGTGATTCAGTCCTGCAAAAAAGTGCGGGATGCCCCGGAACGGCAAGCGACCGGTGCGTCGGGGCCGCCACAGGCCCAAAGACAAACCGGGGCCTGTGGCCCCGGTGTACCTCCCGCAAAGGGAGGGCGAAGACCCCAAAATATCAAGCAGCATGACGCGCCATCGTCCCGGGGTCGGGCAACGATGGCGCAAGCGGCCAGGCGCTTATTTTTCGCTCAGGTCGGTCACCTTCGCCAGGCCCTGCCAGATGGCGGCGTCTTTCTTGACGGAAGCTGCAAACTGCTTGGCGTTGCGGCTCGGAGGCACGATCATGTTCTGCCCTTCGATCTTCTGCCGCACCTCATCGGTCTTCTGCAAGCGATTGATCTCTTCGTTGAGCCGGTCGATGATTTCCGTCGGGGTCCCGGCAGGGACGAACACGCCGTACCAGCCATCGGCATCGAACTTGTATCCCTGCTCCGACAGGGTGGCCACGTCCTGCGTGGCAGGCCAGCGTTGCGATCCGGTCTGGCCCAAGCCCACCAGCCGGCCATTGCGCATGTGCGGAATGGGGGATGCGATATCGGTGAAGGCCACGCTGATGTTGTTGGCGATCAGGTCGGTCACTTCAGTGACGATCGTCTTGTACGGCACGTGAGGCATGTCCAGGCCGTAGTGCGCCTTGATGCCTTCCATGGCCAGGTGGCCGGACGAGCCCGTGCCCCACGAGCCGTAGGCAAGCTTGCCGGGATGCGACTTGGCGTAGGCCACCATGTCCGCCAGATTCTTGAAGCCGGTGCTCGGATTCGCCATCAGCAAGATGCCCGCGGCGCCGACTTGCGTGACGGGGACCAGATCCTTCTCCGCGTTGTAGGGGAGCTTGGGGTGAATCACCGGGTTGATGAGGATGGACGACGACGGTGCGAACAGCAGCGTGTAGCCGTCGCCCGGAGCCTTGGCCACCGTGTCGCACGCGATCAGGCCATTGGCACCTGGCTTGGCGTCCACCACCACCGGCTGCTTCAGCACTCTCGACAAGGGCTCGGCGATCAGGCGGGCAAAAATATCGCCCCCCGCGCCTGCCGAGCCGGCAACCACCAGGCGGATGGGGCGTGAAGGCCACTTGTCCGTGTTGGCGATGGCCTTGACGCCAGCGCCGAGCAGCATGCTGCCGAGCAATACCGTGCGGCGCCTGATAAGTATGTCGTTCATGCTTGTCTCCTGTTTCGACTGCGCAATAAATTGAGGGATGGGGAAATCAAGGGGGTCCGACTATCGACGCCGGACCTCCGATGCCTGCGATTCAGGCACTTCAAGCAGCCAGCACGTCGGTAGCCGGCTGGTGACGTCCCAACTCCTTCTTGATGGCGGGGATGATCGTTTCACCCCAGAGATCGATCTGCTTGAGCATGGCCTTCTGATCGAAGTCGCCCAACTGGGTCTGCAGTGCGATGTGCTTGGGGCGCAGGATGCTGATTTCCTCAAGCATCTTGTCGATGACCTGGTTGACCGAGCCCACGGGCAGGTTCTTGCGCAGCTGTTCCATCGTCGGGTCTGTCTCGGACGGCACTTCCTTGATCATGTAGCCGTCGTCGGACTGCGAGCGGCGGAATTTCAGGCTCTCGGAAATGCGACGCTGAAAGCGTGCGCAATCCAGGTAGGCGTCGATCTCCGCGTTGTTGTCGGAGGCGTAGGCGCAGCGCAGGAAGCCGAACTTCACATCGCGATCCAGGTCCTTGCCGTTGTCATCGGCCACTTTGACCAGGCGTTCGCGCAGCCCCTGGACGCCCTCGTTGCCGTTCAGCAGCGCGGTCACGAACAGGTTGTAGTTCTCGCGCACGCCGCGACCCAGCGTGACCGGGTTGCCCGAGGTGACCCACACCGGCGGCATGGGGTCTTGAACGCAGCGCACGGCAATGGAGCTGGGAGGCACCTTGAGGAACTGGCCTTCGTACTCGAAGATCCTCTGGGTCAGGCCCTTGGGGAKGATGTCCAGGAAYTCGTTGTAGATCGCGCCCGACTCSKCRATCTTCACGCCGAARCGCTCGAACTCGAACTCCTGRTARCCCGAGCCSAYRCCSARMTCCAGRCGGCCRTTGGAGACCGTGTCCRCRAARCCSACCTCGGCCAGAAARCGTGCGGGSTGGTAGAGTGGAAGAATGCAGACGGCAGTACCCAGGCGTATGCGCTTCGTCTTGRCAGCCATGTGGGCCACCATCATCAGCGGCGACGGCGAGAGCGAGTAATTGTTGAAATGATGCTCGGCATACCAGGCATTGTGAAAGCCCGCTTGTTCCGCCGCGACAGTCTGCTCGATGGAGTTATTGATGACCTGCTGCGAAGTCTGGTGATAGCCCCGTTGCTGGGCGAGAATGAATACTCCGAATTCCATGTGTTCTGTCTCCGCGAAAAAACGTGCCCGAAAGGGGTACTAAATTCTAGACAGGCCAGCTGAATTGATAATGGAAGAAACTGCAGATCTGAACTGCGAAGACTGGAGGACTGATGGATAGATTGCGCGCCATGGAGCTGTTCCTGTCCATCTCCCAGACCCGGAACTTTTCCGAGACGGCCCGTCGCTTTGGCGTCTCTGCCACGGGCGTGTCGCGCATGATCACCGACATCGAGGACGAGTTGAAGGTCAAGCTCCTGCTGYGTTCCACGCGCCAGGTTGCGCTGACCGAATCGGGGCTGGAGTACGCGCGCCAACTGGAGGGCATCCTGTGGCGCATCAACGAACTGCAAGCCAACATCACCGCGATCAGCAGCGCGCCACAGGGACTGCTGCGCGTGCATTCGCGCATGATGTTCGGCCTGGGCGTGCTGCCGCCCTTGATCGCGGCCTTCCGCAAGCTCTACCCGGAGATCCACATCGAACTCACGCTGGGCGAGGCACCTGCAGACCTGCGGCGCAGCCAGATCGACATCGACTTTCGCATCTCGCCGCCTGTGGAGGCAGGCGTGAAGCGCCGCATGCTTTTCCAGAGCGATCGCTACCTGGTGGCCGCTCCCGCCTACCTGGCCGGCAAGCCCGGCTTGCAGGCGCCCGAAGACATCCTGGCGCATGAGTGCCTGGCCTACCAATTGCCCGGCGATGAATACACGTGGCTGTTCAAGCAGCAGGAGCAGACCAACGGAATCGCCTTCAAGCCCCGCCACGTCAGCAACAACGGCATTGCCCTGCTGGAACTCGCGCGCCTGGGCGAAGGCCTGGCGCTTCTCGATGACTACACCGTGCACAACGACCTCCGCCAGGGCCGGCTGGTCAGGGTGTTGAGCGACCATCGCATCAGCAACAAGGGCTTCGACGAGGGCATGTACGCCACGATTCTGGACACCCCCATCATCCCCGCCAAGATCCGCTTGTTCCTGGATTTCGTGGCTGAACACGTGGCGGGACCGGAACTGCGCTTTTCGGCGCATGGCAAGGCCGCAGGGCTCGATGCCGCGCCCGCGGCATAGCCGCGCGCCGCCTACTGCGGCATGCGGCACTCGGGGCGGGCCGCTCCGCGGAAGCCCAGACCGGTCAGCTTGAGCACGGCGCCATCCAGGGGCCCGGATGCACTCAGGCGGCCACTGTCACTGATGGTCGTGACGAACAAATCGCTCATCTCCGGCCCGCCAAAGCACAAGGCGCTCGGGTGGGCCACCGGCAGATCGACCCGATGGGTGAGCCGGCCCTGCATGTCGAAGCGGGCCAGCGCCCCGACGCGCACGAGCGCAGTCCACAGGCCACCTTCGCTGTCGAAGCAGCAGCCATCCGGTCCGGAGTCATGGGCGTCGGTGCGGACGAACACCTGCTTGTCCGCCAACATGCCGTCGGCCGTGATCGCATACGAATAGATGACCCTCGCGGTGCTGTCGGCCAGGTGCAGGCGCCCGCTGATCGGGTTCACGCACGGGCCGTTGGCGATGCCCAGCCCCTCGTCGAGCTTGTGCAGATGCAGGCGGGTATCGAGCCGGTACAAGCCGCCCAGGGGAGGCTCGCCGGGCTCGCGCAACACATGCATGGTGCCGACCACGAAGCTGCCGTCAGCCAGTGCGATGCCGTCGTTCAATCGCAGATGGGGATGGCTGTCCTCGATACGTGCCAGCGAGCGCAACTGCCCATTGCGCAGGTCCAGCGCCGCGATCTCCTCCTTCAGAGCCAACACGATGCAGTCGTCGCCGTTGAACGCGAACGAGCCCAGGGGTGCAGGCGCTTCATGGCGCGCCGTCACCGCCCCGGTGTCGGGGTTCAGCGCAAGGATCAGACCCGCGCGGCAGTCCAGCAGCCACAGCTGCTGCCCATGCCACACGGGGCACTCGCCCACTCTCGTTTTCAAATCGCCGAGGCGCTGAATTTTCAATTTATCAACCACGCAATTCGTCCGAAATAAAAAGATCGTCAATTGAATCGGATTAATCAAATTAATTCAAATGCATGAATGAAATAATCATCCGTTGACAGAGGGAGCACATCGTAGCAACCCTTCAACAGCCCTCCAACCGGCGAATGCTTCATTTTTTGCAGGACACTATCTCAGATTATTGAGAGATCAATTTCGGCATCATTCCTATAATCGATCGAGCATATTGAAACCGAGACAAACAAGCGGAAGCCCCTCAGCCTCCGGAAAAAACAGAAGCTTCCGCAGCAAAGCGGGCTGTTTGTCCAGCAAGTGCTTCTTTTTATTCTGGTCCGTGCCGCAGCAAGCTGGCTTCTTACAGAGGTGGTGTATGAGTGATAAATGGGTTCGTTTGGAAGTCTCCGACGGAGTGGGTCTGGTCACCATGGACCGCCAGCCGGTCAATGCACTGAGCCGCGAAATGCGCCGCGAGCTGGTGGCCACCTTCGACGCCATCTCCGAGCGCGAAGACATCCGCTGCGCCGTGCTGACCGGCGCTGGCGGCGTGTTCTGTGCGGGCGCCGACCTGAAGGACCGCCCCAGCACCGAGATCGCCGGCGACTTCCTCGAGCACAACCGCATCACCCGCGAAACCGGCAACGCGATCCGCGAATGCGCCAAGCCCGTGATCGCCGCGATCAATGGCGCGGCACTGGGCGCCGGCTTCGGTCTGGCTGCGGCCTGCGACATCCTGTATGCCTCGGAGAACGCCACCGTGGGCATGCCCGAGATCAACGTCGGCCTGGCCGGCGGCGCCTCCATGCTCAAGACCTTGTTCGGCCGCTCCACCTTGCGCCGCATGTTCTTCACGGGCCAGCGCCTGAGCGCGCACGACCTGCTCAAGCGCAATGTGATCGAGGATGTGCTGTCGGAAAAAGACCTGCTGCCCGTGACGATGGGGCTGGCCCGCGAGATCGCCTCCAAGGCGCCGCTGGCCATCGCCTACGCCAAGCGCGCGGCCAACATGGTGGATGTCATGCCCCAGCGCGACGCCTATCGTTTCGAGCAGGAGTTCACCATGGCCCTGTCGAAGACCGAAGACGCCCGCGAAGCCCGCACGGCCTTCCTCGAGAAGCGCGCCCCCATTTTCAAGGGACGTTGAAATCATGCTGACCCAGGTTCAAGCAGCCCCGGGCACCGGGCTGGACGCATTCTTCAAGGCCGATGGCGTGGCCGTGATCGGTGCCTCCGACGACATCACCAAGATCGGTGGCCGCCCGGTACAGCTGCTGCGCAAGTACGGCTATGCCGGCCCCATCTATCCGATCAACCCCAAGGGCGGCACCATTCAGGGCCTGCAGGCCTACGCCTCGATCCTGGATACGCCCACCGCGCCGGAGATGGCGATCCTGGCGGTGCCGGTCGAAGCCACGCTGCAGGCCGTTCGCGACTGTGGCAGCCGCGGCGTGCGCGGCGTGATCGTGCTGTCCGCGGGCTTCGCCGAGGCCGGCCCCGAAGGCGCGGCCCTGCAAGCCGAACTGGTTCGCGTCGCGCGCAACCATGGCATGCGGCTGCTGGGCCCGAACTGCCTGGGCGCCGTCAACGTGGTGGACAGGCTGGTGGGCTCATTCTCCATCGCGCTCGAACAGAGCATGCCGCCTGCCGGGCAGGTGGGCATCGTCTCGCAGTCGGGCAACATCGGCAGCTTCACCATGCGCAACATGGCCGACCGCGGTCTGGGCGTGAGCCGCTTCATTGCCACCGGCAACGAAGCCGACGTGGACGTGGCCGACGGCATTGCTGCGCTGGCGCACGATGCCGACACCCGCATCATCCTGTGCTGCATGGAAACCTGCCGCGATGCCGGCCGCCTGATCGAGGCGCTGGACATGGCGCGCAAGCAGCGCAAGCCGGTGATCGTCCTCAAGATCGGTGCCACCGAGCAAGGCCAGGCGGCCGCTGCGTCGCACACCGGCGCGCTGATGGGTTCCGACGCCGTGTTCGACGCCGTCTTCCGCCGCTATGGCGTGCTGCGCGTGCGCTCGTTCGAGGAACTGCTCGATGTGGGCCACGCCGCTGCCCTGCTGCGCGCAGAGCGCCTGCCCGCCACCGACGCCGTGACGCTGGTGGCTGCTTCGGGCGGCTTCGGCATCATGATGGCGGACGCGATGGTGCAAGCCGGCATGACGCTGCCGCAGCTCGCTGACACAACCAAGGCCCTGATCCGCGAGGCCGTGCCCACCGCCGGCACCAACAACCCGGTGGATGCATCGGCCCAGATGTCGGCGCGGCCCGACATTCTGCTGAAGATGCTGACAGCACTGCAGAACGATGCCAACGGCAGCACGCTGGTGCTGCTGCTGGCCCTGTCGCTGTACAACCCGCGCCTGCGCGGCGTGTACCTGGAGGCGCTGTCCAAGATCCGCGCYAGCCATCCCGACCGGCTGCTGGTCATCATCAGCCAGGGCCCGCCCGATGCGGTGGCCGAGATCAATGCGCTGGGCATTCCGGTGTTCCCGAGCATTCCAGCGGCAGCCAGCGGGCTGGCAGGCCTGGTCAGGCTTGGCCAGCTCACCACCTTGCCCACGGCCACTGCCTATGGCGGCCCGGTCGACAGCGTGGATGCCGCCGTGTTTCGCAACGAGTTCCATGCCAAGAAGGCGTTGGCGGCTGCGGGCATCAGCGTGCCGCGCGAGGAGGTGGTGACTTCGGCCGACGATGCCGTGCGCAGCGCCCGGGCCACGGGCTACCCGGTGGTCCTCAAGATCGCGTCGGAAGACATCGCCCACAAGACCGAGATCGGCGGCGTGGCGCTGGGCCTGCAAGACGACGACGCCGTGCGCGAGGCCTATGACCGTCTCATGGCCAACGCCCGAAAGCATGCGCCACAGGCACGTCTGGATGGCGTGCTGGTGGCCCCGATGGTCCGCGGCGGCGTGGAACTGATCGCCGGTGTCTCGCGCGACCCCGTGTTCGGCCCGGTGGTCATGGTGGGGCTGGGCGGCATCTATGCCGAAATCCTCAAGGATGTCGCGGTACAGGTGGCGCCCGTTTCTGAAGGCGAAGCCCTGCGGATGATCCGCAGCCTGAAGATGTTCCCGCTGCTGGACGGCGCCCGTGGGCAGCCCAAGGCAGATGTGGCCGCAGCCGCCCGCACGGTGGCCAGGCTGTCGGAATTTGCGTGCCGCTATGCCGCCGATGTGGCTGAAATCGACATGAACCCCATTCTGGTCAAGCCGGAAGGCGAGGGAGTGCTCGTCCTGGACGCCCTGATATTTCCGACCTCTCGCAACACCTCTGCCGATTGAAGTCTCTCATGCATATGGAAAAGAACCCGGCCATTCCGGACGCTGCAGCGGGCCCGGCCGTCTACCGACAGTACGCACGCCAGTGGCTTGGCGCCAATCTGCCCGAACACATGCGTGCGGACAGCGTCGACTACCGCACGCCCACGCTGGATGAGTGCCGCGACTGGGAGGCCTCCATGTACGACGCGGGCCTCGCGGGCATGACATGGCCCAAGGCCTACGGCGGCCTGGGCCTGACACTGCGAGAGCACCTGGTCGTCAACAAGGAAGTGGGCGCGCTGGCCATGCCGGAGAGCGTGAGCTCGATCGGCAAGGAACTGGCAGGCCCCATCATCCAGACCGTGGGCACGGAAGAACAGAAGCAGCTGTTCTTGCCGCGCATCCTTTCGATGCGTGACTACTGGTGCCAGGGCTTTTCCGAGCCCGACGCGGGCTCCGACCTGGCGCGCCTGCGTACCAAGGCCGTGCAGGAGGGCGACACGTGGCGCATCAACGGCCAGAAGATCTGGACCAGTGGGGCCGCCAAGGCGCGCTACTGCCTGCTGCTGACCCGTACCGGCACGGTGGCTGACAAGCACCGTGGCCTCCTGATGTTCGCCGTGCCCATGGACACGCCCGGCATCCGGGTGGTGCCCATCAAGTCGATCGATGGCAAGGAGTCCTTTGCCGAAGTCTTCTTCGACAACGTCGTGGTGCCCGACAGTGCGCGCCTTGGCGCACCGGACGAGGGCTGGAATGCGGCCATCCGCGTGCTGTCCATCGAACGCGCGACCAATCGCATGTACCGTGCATGGCGCTTCGATTGCGAGCTGCGCCAGCTCGTCGCCGCGTGCAAGTCCGACCCGCAACTCTCCAGGCTGCTGGACGACGGAAGCTACCAGCGACGCATCGGCGATGTGGTGGGCGAAATCGATGCACTCAAAGGCCTGGTCGAGCGCACGGTAAACCAGATGATGGCGGGCGACAAGATCGGTGCCCGGGGTTCGTTGACCAAGCTCTATTGGTCCGAGTGCCACCAGGCTTTCGCGGGCCTGGCGCTGTCCGTCGTGTCGCATGTGAACCCGCGCTCCAGTGCGCTGGCGCAACGGGCCCGCAAGGCCTTCACCACAGCCTATTTCTACTCCCGCGCCGAGACCATCTACGCCGGCACCACCGAAGTGCAGCTGGACATCATTGCGCAACGCATCATGAATTTGCCGAAGGACCTTTGAGATGACCATGTCGGACAACGATCTCAAGCCCGAAGAGTTTGCCCAGGCTGCGGCCGAGGCGATCAAGGATGCGCAGACCCGCGACTTCCGTGGCGCCGCTCAAGTTCTGGCCGACGCGGGGCTGTGTGGCGTGTGCGCTGTCGAAGACGCCGGCGGGCTGGCGTTGGGCATCGAGTTCGCGCTGCCCATCGTGGCCGAAGCGGGCAAACTGCGACTGCACTGGCCGCTGCTCGAAACCATCCTGATCGCCAAGGCGCTGAGTGATTCGCCTTTGGCGGCAGAACTGGCCAGCGGCGAACGAATGGCCACATGGGCGCTGCAAGGGAGCCTGGAGGACAAGCTGGCGGGCCACGCCCGCTACGCCAAGGACTGCGACTGGGTACTGGTGGCCGATGGCCAGGGCGGTGGCGCCCTGCTGGACCTGAGCTCCGTCGAGATTCAGCACGACGAGGCACTCGACCCGGAGAACCCGCAGTCGTGGCTGACACTGGACAACGCCAAGGTGCTGGCCGAGCTAGATGCCGCAACGTTTGCAGCACTGCAGCGCGACAGCCACATCCTGATTGCCGGCTTCGTCAACGGCGCGGCCGAAGCGGCCCTGGCCACCACGGCCGAATACATGTCGACCCGTGTGCAGTTCGGACGCCCCCTGTCGGCCAAGCAGGCCGTGCGCCACCTGCTGGCCCGGATGCGCCTGTTGCAGGAAGCCTCCAACGCAGGCATTCAGCGCGTGCTCGACACCGACGAATACGGCAGCGTGCGCAGCACGCAACCCGTGCTGGCCAATGCCCTGGTGAATGCGGCCTTCGTGCTGGAGAAATCCATCCACCTGCACGGCGGCATGGGCTTCACCTGGGAAGTGCCGCTGCACTACGCCCTGCGCGAAGTGCGCAAGTTCGATGCCGCGTTCGGCTCGGGGGCGCTCGCCCAGCAGGTCGGCCGGGACTTCATCCAGTCTGTGTGAACCAAGGAATACAAATGAATCAGGATCTGCTCGGCCGCGTGGCCCTCATCACCGGCGCCGGCGCCGGCATCGGCCGCGAAACCGCTTTGCAGATGGCCGCCCGTGGCGCCATCGTCTGCGTCAACGACCTCAAGGAAGAACTGGTCGCCCCCGTGGTGGTGGAAATCAAGTCCCGGGGAGGGCAAGCCTTTGCCATCGTTCAGAACATCGCCAGCCGCGAAGGCATTCGCGATGCCATCCAGCGCTCGTTCGAGCACGGCAAGCGTTTCGACATTCTGGTCAACAACGCGGCCTGGGTGCGCTATCAGGCCATCCCCGACATCATGTCGGAGACCGTGGAGCGCATGCTGGATGTGGGCTTCAAGTCCGTCATCTGGAGCCTGCAAGAGGCCGTGGCCGTGATGGACTCCGAGCGCGGTGGCTCGATCGTCAATGTGGCGTCGGTGGCGGCCTTGCGCTCGGCCGCCAACTCGGTGGTCTATTCCGGCATCAAGTCGGGCATCCTGGGCATCACCCGCGCTGCGGCCGCTGAGCTGGGCGCGCGCAACATCCGCGTCAATGCCGTCTGCCCGTCGGCCGTTCCCACCGAAGGCACGCAGCGCAACCGCAACGCCGAGCGCGATGCCAACCGCATTGCGCGCACGCCGCTGGGTCGCCTGGGCACCGTGGCAGACATCGCCCGCAGCATCTGCTTCCTGGCCAGCGACGACGCCGGCTTCATCACGGCGCAGGCCCTGACGGTGGATGGCGGCATCACGCTGACCAACATCTGATTCTTGCTCCGGAGTCGCAGATGCAGACTGTTCTGATCACCGGTGCCGCTTCCGGCATCGGGCGAGAAGCCGCGCGACTGTTTGCCGGCGCAGGCTGGCAATGCGTGCTGGTCGACCACAACGAGCGGGCCTTGCACCAGTTGGGACAAAGCCTCCCCTCGCCTGCTTCGGCCGCGCATGTGCTGCGCACCATCGACCTGACCGACCCGAAGCAGATCGCGTCCCTGGGCGACGGCACGCCCGCACTGGATGCCCTCCTCAACAACGCCGGCATGTCAGATGCGTCCAACACGCCCCTGGCTGAACAAGGCCCGGAGCAGATGGGTCGTCTGCTCGCGCTCAATCTGGCGGCGCCAGCGGCCGTGGTCGATGCGTGTGCCCACCTGCTCAAGCCCGGCGCCCGCCTCGTGAATGTGTCGTCCGGTGCCGGCCTGCATGCCATTCCATGGCGTGGAGCCTATAGCCCGAGCAAGGCCGGACTCATCGCCCAGACCCTGGCCTTGGCACAAGCGCGACCCGACTGGTGCGTGACGGTGCTTTGCCCAGGATTCGTGCGCACCGAGCTGGTGGACGGACTGATTCAGGCCGGACGGCTCAGGCCCGAGGGCGCAGTGGGCAAGATTCCGCTCGGCCGCATGGCAGCGCCCGAAGAGATGGCGCACGCGCTGTATTTTCTGGCCAGCCCTGGAGCCGTACCGCTGAGTGGGCAGATGCTGGCCGTGAATGGCGGCTCATCCGTCTATGGCGGCAGCCAGCCGCTGGCGCCGACGACACTGAATCCACAGCCCTTGAATCTGCCAACGCAACTGGAAGTTTGCGGCGGGGATGGAGCAGCATGGCAAGCGGTGGCGCAGTCGCCCACGGACCAGCCACACTATGCGGCCTGCCTCGATCTTTCGCCGCTGTACTGTGGATCGGCAGGCTTGTTGCACGCGGTGCATGCCGCCGCCGTACGTTTTGCCGCCCGCTACCCGCAGCAGGCCAGCCTGACCTTGCTGCTGCCCTCAGAAAAGACCGGTTGCTGGCAGGAGGCTGGCGATGCCGCCGCGACACGCATGCTGATCTCGACCCTCGCCTGTGAGTGGGGCCCTCATGCCTTGCGCATCAACGCGCTGGAAGTACCGGCAGACTTGGATCCACAGGCACTGCACCCGCTGCTGCGTTTCGTCTGCGGATCTGCCGCCCAGTACCTGACGGGGCAAACCCTCATTTGCCGGGGCGTCACTCCAAAGGATGCGCGATGAGCACGCCAGATCCTGTGACCGATGCTGCGCGTGCGCAGATCAGAGATTTCTTCATCGCCGAGCGCGGCTACTGGCGCCCCTGGACCGAGACGATGCTGGAAGTGTCCCCCGGTTTCGTGCAGGAATACGCGCGCTACGCCGGCCATCCCGCGCGCACCGGGCCGCTGACGGAGCGCATGGTGGAGCTCATCTATGTGGCGCTCGACTCCTCCTCCTCCCATCTGTTCGAGTCCGGCTTGCACACCCATATGAAGCGGGCACTCGAGGTGGGCGCGACACAGGCCGACATCTTCGACGTGCTGCACCTGGTGGCCGTGCAAGGCGTCGCCAGCGTGTGCCAGGCCGTCGACATCCTGGCCGAGTTCACCGACGTGACGGAAGTGACGGCCATCGACGAGAAGCTTCAAGCCCGAATCGACACGCTGGGCTCCGCACACGCCCTGGCCCTGACCTCCGTTGCACGGCTCGACCCCGGCTATGCCGAGGTGCTTCTCGACTTTGTCGAGCAAGGCCGGCCCGGTGCGGGTCTGACCCCGGCGGAGCGCAGCCTGGTACAGCTGGCGTTGCATGCGTGCTTCACGGCTTTCAACCCCGGCGCGATACGGCAGATCGTCGCCACGGCACTGTCGCAAGACCTGACACATGCCGAGCTGCTGCAAGGCATTCAGCTGGGCGCCCACCTGGCGGTGCATGGCACCGCACTGGGCGCCAATGTCTTCCGACAAATGCCCACCAGCAACGTCCACCGTACAGACCCAACATGACTGAAACAACTGGTTTGACGAGAACAATCCGAGCCCTGTGGGTTGCTGCCGCAGTGGTCGCAACACCTTGCCTGCAAGCGCAACAGCTATTTCCCAAGCGTAGCGTCACCATCGTGGTCCCGTATTCGGCGGGCGGCGTGACCGACTATTTCGCGCGTCAGATGGGGTTCAAGTTGTCCAAGATATGGGGCCAACCCGTCGTCGTGGACAACCGGGCCGGTGGTGGAACCATCATCGGCACGCAACTGGTGGCCAAGGCACCGGCCGACGGCTACACCCTGCTTTTCACCAGCTACGGGTTCACTGCCAACCAGGTCTTGCGCAAGAACCTGCCGTATATGACTGCGGCCTTTCGCCCGGTTGCCTTGCTGGGCACCAGCCACAATGTGCTTTTGGTCACCAACCGCCTGAAAGGCAAATCGCTGGATGATTTGCTGGCAGAGGCCAAGGCAACTCCCGGCAGTCTTAAATTGGGCTCATCGGGACTGGGTTCCAGCCCTCACATCGGTGCCGAACTTTTTGCCAAGCAAACCGGGATTGACTTCATCCATGTCCCGTACAAGGGCCAGGGGCCGGCGATGTCCGATTTGATCGCCGGGGCGGTGGACGGGATGTTCGACGGCATGTCTTCCTATTCGCAGGTCAAGGGCGGCTATGTGGGAGCCGTGGCGATCGCCGCGAACCAGCGTCATCCTGCGGCTCCCGAGATCCCCACCTTCAAGGAACTGGGTGTCGATCTTGTGGCTGGCACTTGGTTTGGCCTGCTGGCTCCAGCAGCTACCCCGGACGCCGTCGTCGCGAAGATCAATGCCGACATGCGCGAGGCCTTGCAGGACAAGGAACTGAAAGCGCAGATCGCAAAGACAGGCTTGAGCGTTTCGACCTCCTCACCGGAGGCCTTTGGGGATTTCCTGAGCCAGGAATCAGCGAAGCTGCAGAACCTGGTCGATCGGGGTGTCAAGTTCGATCTGAACTAGGAATCCATCCGTAGACGACGGGCGCCTTCTTTCAAGCTGGTGCGGTTCATCCCCCGTACCAGCCTGCGTCCACGTAGTACTYGCGCCCGGAGCATCGGGCCGCATCGTCCGAAGCGAGGAAGAGCGCCATCGCCGCCACATGCACCGGGTCGATTCGTTGCTGTAGACACTGCGCCGCCACGACCTTCGCCTCGCTCTCGGGCGATTGCCACAGCTTCATCTGACGGGGCGTGCGCACCGCCCCCGGAACGATGCAATTCACGCGGATGTTGAATCCGCCCAGATCGCGCGCCAATCCTTTGGTCAGTCCCTCGATGCCCGCTTTGGCGGTCATGTAGATCGACAGATTGGCCAGCGCGAGGTGCCAGGAGATCGAGCCGAGATTCAGGATGACGCCTTCGCCGGCTGCCCGCATGCCGCTCGAAACGGCTTGTGCGCAGAAGAACTGGTGCCGCAAGTTGACGGCGATCCGTTGGTCCCAGTAGTCCGGCGTGACGTCACCGATTTCATGCCGGTCGTCGTTGGCCGCATTGTTGATGAGGACGTTGGCCGGTCCCGCCGCTGTTTCGATCGCTGCGAAGGTCGCCTGGGTTGCCTGGATGTCGGTCAGATCGCAGCTGTGAAAGACAGGCGGGTGCGCGGCGTCGCGGAGTTTCGACTGGAGCGCACGGCCGTCCGAGTCGGCGATGTCCAGGAAGAACACCTGGGCGCCCTGCCGGGCGAAGGCCTCGACCATGGCCGCGCCGATGCCGGAACTCCCGCCAGTAACGACGACTCGCTTGTCGGCAAGGCTCGGATAGATGGCAGACATTGATGGTCCTTTTCTTGGTCTTGTCGGGCCTCAGGAGGCGGCGATGCCGCGGGAGGACAGATTCTGGTAGAGCGCTCGGACCCCGAAGGTCCAGGGCGCGATGGCGTCGGAGCGTTGCACATGATTGACCAAGGTGCCTAGCGACGGCGTGGAGATCGTCACGCGGTCTCCGAGGCGGTGGGTGAAACCCCGGCCTTCGGCCCCCCGATCCTGGATCGGAGAGAACATCGTGCCGAGGAACAGCAGAAAGCCGTCCGGATACTGGTGGTGCGGACCGCATGTCTGCCGCACCAGATCCACGGGGTCGCGGCTGATCTCAGCCATCCGACTGGACCCTTCCAGCCTGAAGCCGTCCTCCTGCCCTTCGATGAGCAGGCTCACGGTGGCCGCGCGGATCGTGTCCAGCGTGAAGTTGTCGTCGAACAGACGCAGGAACGGTCCGATTGCGCAGGACCCGTTGTTGTCCTTGGCCTTGCCCAGCAACAGGGCACTGCGGCCTTCGATGTCCCGAAGATTGACATCGTTGCCCAATGTCGCACCCACGATCCGCGAGCGGCTGTTGACGGCCAGCACGATCTCGGGCTCGGGGTTGTTCCACGACGAGCTCGGGTGCAGTCCGACATCCTCGCCGAGTCCGACCGCCGACATGGATTGCGCCTTCGAAAACACTTCGGCGTCCGGGCCGATTCCGGCTTCCATGTACTGCGACCAGTTGCCCTGGCGCATGAGTTCACACTTGAGCGCCTCGGCTTCGGACGAGCCCGGTTGCACGGCCGACAGGTCCGACCCGATGGTGCGCTGCATGTCGGCCCGAATCTGCGTGGCTCTGGTGGCATCGCCACCGGCCTGCTCCTCGATKATGCGCTCCAGCAGGCTCACGGCGAAGGTGACGCCACATGCCTTGATCGGCTGCAGGTCGCAGGGGGCCAGGATTCTCTCCCCGCCTTTTTGCCCGATCGCCTTCTTCAACCAACTGTCGACATCGCCCAGGGCATCGCCCGGGCAGTTAAGGACGAAATCCAGAAGGTCTTCCCGCTCGAGCAGATCCGATACCGTGGGGGCCGATCTCGTGATGTCGAAGACCTGTCCCGCACGAAGCAGGACGAGGCAAGGTCCGTTGACGTCGGCTTCACGCCAGACGCGGCCGATCAGCAAGGCGCTCGACGCATCGGCGGGAAGCAGTGAGGAACTAGAAATTGCTTGCATTCGAAGACCTGGATTAGGCTGCCGGAGCCGGCGATGTCAGCGCGCCGCCCAGAGCATGCCGCGCTCGAGGATCGTGCGCATCTGCGGCACCTCGAACTCTCTGGCGACATGGCCCAGCGCGCTGTAGAAGACCCGCCCCAGCCCGTGCCGGCGCTTCCATACCACCGGCATCACCACTCCATCGATCCATGCCGCATGCTCGCCGGTGAATGTCGTCGTCGCTAGCACCTCGTTGGACGGGTCGACATGCATGTAGTACTGCTCCGAGTGGTAGTCGAAGTCGTCGATGCCCGTCATCACCGGATCGTCCGGCTTGACGATGTTGACGCGGAAGTCGATGACGTTTCCGGGATGGGCAACCCATTGACCGCCTGTCATGAACTGGTAGTCGACCGCCTCGCGAAAGGCGTCCCCCATCCCACCATGGAAGCCCGCGAGGCCGACGCCTTCGCGTACCGCATGGGTCAGGTTGGCGAGCTCGTCCTTCTCGATCCTGGCCATCGTGATGATCGGAACGATCAAGCTCAGGTCTGCGATGGCCGGGTCCGCAAACGCTTTGGTCGATGTCTCGACACGGACCTTGAAGCCGTGCGCTGTCAGCATGTTCGAGACGATCCTCGCGCCTTGGTCGGGCTCGTGCCCACTCCAGCCGCCCCACACAATCATGGCTTCACGCATTTGAGGTTGCCTTTTCTTTTCACATAATGAGTTCAGGCGAGCGCACCCGCCGAGAACGCGGTGGGCAATATGTGCGGTCGCTCGGGCCGGGTCTCGATGCTCACATGGCGACCGAGTCGCGATGAGGTCTCGAAGGCCTCCATCACTTCAAGAACATGAAGGGCCAATTCTCCCGACGCACGGTGCGGACGGTTGCTGCGGATGGCGTGCGCCATATCGGCCACGCCGATGCTTCGATAGTTCCCGTCTCCGTAGGCATGGCCGATCGGCTGCTCGATCCACTCCTGCCCCGCTTGGGCAAGCTCGATCCTGCCACCGAAGTAGTTCGGATCGGGGACGATCAGGCTGGCCTCGGTGCCATAGAGCTCGATCGGTACATGCCGGTGCTTGGGCACATCGAAGCTGGTCGCGATCGAAATGACGGCCCCTGAGGCAAATTCCATCGTGCCTGCGACATGAGTGGCCACCTCGACATCGATCTTGGTGCCCTTGAGCGGTTCGCTGGTGATGAGGCGCTCGCTGCGCACACGCGAGGTCGACCCCGAGACACGGGCGACCGGTCCGATCAGGTTGACCAATGCCGTGATGTAGTAGGGCCCCATGTCGAGCATCGGACCGCCACCCGCGGCGTAGTAAAAGGCAGGATTCGGGTGCCAACGCTCGTGACCCGGACACATGAAGGACGCTGTACCGGCCACGGGCCGACCGATCGCGCCTTCATCGACGAGCTTGCGACAGGTCTGGTGCGCGCCACCCAGAAAGGTGTCGGGTGCGCAACCCACGCGCAGACCCCGCTTGTCGCCGGCTTCGAGGAGCGTGCGCGCCTGGGAGGTTGTGAGCGCCAGCGGCTTCTCGGAATGGACGTGCTTTCCAGCGGCCAGCGCCATCAGGCCGACCTCGACGTGCGCCGCAGGAATCGTCAGATTGACGATGATCTCGATCGCGGGGTCGCGCAGGAGCTCATCGACCGAGAAAGCCTTGAGCCCGAACTGTGAAGCACGCGCCTGCGCTGCCTCCGGCTTCATGTCGGCGACGCCTCGAATATCGAGGATCGGAAATTTCGTCGCGGCCTTCAAGTATGCCTCGCTGATGTTCCCGCAGCCTATGAAGCCAATGCCTACCTTGTCCATGGAAGATCCTCTTTCAATTGTTCCGTCAGTCTGTTGATGGCTAGGACGTCGAGAAGGAGGAATACTTCCTCACGATGTCGGCGAGTCCATCGTTGACCTTGCACTGCTTCAGCGAGAACGAAGAAAGGACTTGATCGATCTGCGTTTCCGACAAGTCCTTGAACAGATTCGCGTAAGTCCGCTGCATCAGAGCGCTCGTGTAGAAGCAAAGCACCGCCGAACTGAAGCAGGTCCGGTTGTAGTTCTGCGTGATGCCGTCGTCGCCGATGACCTCGTAGATCTGCTGCGCCAATCTCGCGGTCTCTTGTTTGACAGGCGTCTGGGGCATCCAGGCCATCCAGTCGTCGGTTCCCAACTGCTCCTTCTTTCGGATGAACTCGCCGACCCGCTGCCGGTATTCCGACTCGGGATCGAGGACCACCAGGCCCATCACGCCAACATCCTTGTAGGTCCAAGTGGTCCAGTGCGCGCCGTGACGCTCGAAGACGCT
>NZ_JBFUIU010000089.1:0-18294 GCF_056401695.1 Variovorax sp. P4_D9 | reverse complement strand
TCGTGCATCGGATCGTCCGGATCGATGCCCAGATCCTCCGCGCTCAGGAACAGGTACTGCGGGCAGGTCTCGGCATGGATCGGCAGCCCGCGCCCGCGGGCCCAGTGGATCTGCTCGACCGCCTCGCGGCCCGACACGTGGACGATCAGAATCGGCGTGTCGATCAATTCGGCCAGCGCGATCGCGCGGTGGGTGGCCTCGCGCTCCACGGCCATCGGCCGCGAGCTGCCGTGATAGCGCGGCGCCGTCAGGCCGGCATCGAGCAGTTGCTCGGTGAGCCAGGCGATGCAGTCGCTGTTCTCGGCGTGGATCATGGTCATCGCGCCATGGCGGCGCGCGACCGCCAGCACGTCGATGATCTGCCGGTCGGCCAGCTTCAGATCGTCGTAGGTCATGTAGATCTTGAAGGAGGTGTAGCCCTTCTCGATCAGGGCCGGCAGCTCGCGCTGCGTCACGTCCTTGGTGGCGTCGGCGACGATCAGGTGGAAGGCGTAGTCGATCACCGCCTTGCCCTCCACGCGGCGGTGGTAGTCGTCGACCGCCGCCTGGATGCTGTGGCCCTTCTGCTGCGCCGCGAAGGGCAGCACGGTGGTGGTGCCGCCGCAGGCCGCCGAGCGGGTGCCGGTGAAGAAGTCGTCGGAGAAGCGCGAGCCGTCGCTGGTCGGCTGGTCGAAGTGGCAGTGGCCGTCGACGCCGCCGGGCGTTACCAGCCGGCCCGCCGCGTCGATCTCGCGCGCAGCGCCAGCGTCGAGTTGCTGCGCGATGGCGCAGATGCGGCCTTCGCGCACGCCGATGTCGGCGCGATAGCGGTCTCCGACGGTGGCGATGTCGGCGTTGCGAAGAATCAGGTCGTAGGCACTCATGGCAGGGGTCCAGCTAGCGTTGCTCGAGCACGACGTCGGGCACCACCGGCGCGCCGGTGCTGGCGTTGCCGTAGGCCCGGCCATAGTGGCGCTCGATCCGGCGCTGGATGAAGTCCCAGGCCGTGGTCATCAACAGGTAGTAGATGGCGGCGACGATGAACAGCTCGAGCACCATGAACTTCTCCTGGATCAGCACCTGGGTGCGGCGCAGCAGCTCTTCCATAGAGATCACCGAGGTGATCGAGGTGGTCTTGAGCAGGCCGTTGATGCTGTTGCCCAAGGTCGGGATGATCAGCCGCATTGCCTGCGGCATCACGATGTAGCGCATGCTTTGCGCGCTGCTGAAGCCGACCGCGCGCGCTGCATTCGTCTGGCCGACCGGCACCGACTGGATGCCGCCGCGCACCACCTCCGCGAGGTAGGCCGCCTCGTTGAGGATCAGCCCGAGCAGCGCCGACTCGACCACCGACAGCTTGAGCCCGAGCTGGGGCAGCCCGGTGTAGATGATGATCAGCTGCACCAGCAGCGGCGTGCCGCGGAAGACCCAGATGTAGAAGTGCGCCGGCGCCGCCAGCCAAGCGTGGCGGGACAGACGGGCCAAGGCCAGCGCGCATCCCACGACCAGCCCGCCCGCGATCGACGCGAGGGTCAGCCAGAGCGTAGTCAGCGCGCCGCTCAGGATGTACGGATTGAACAGGTAGTCGGCGAACCCCGACCAGCTCCAGCCTTGTCCCATGGATTTTCCTTCCTCTCTGGCTCAGTGGTGTGCGGTGCGCTCAGCTCGCCGGCCCCTTGACGACCACGACACCGTCGATCGCCTTGACGCCGTACTGGTCGAACAGCTTCTGGAAGCTGCCGTCGGCCTTCATGTCGTTGAGCGCCTTGGCCATGGCGACCGACAGTTCCTTGTTCCTCGCGGCCAGTGCCACCGGGGTCGGGAACAGGCCGTTCAGCACGCGGTCGAAATCGCCGCGCTTCTGGTATTCAGCGCCGGTGGAGTCGATCGACAGCGCCACCTCGACCTGCCCGGCGCGCAGCGCCTGGAAGGCCATCGCGAAGTTCTCGAAGGTGCGGATGGTCATGCCCTTCATGCCCTTGTCGGTCAGCTGCTTGTCGAGTTCGCGCGCCTTGCGCTCCTCGAAGCCGCCGAGCTCGACGCCGATGCTCTTGCCCGACAGGTCGTCGGGCTTGGTGATCTTGAGCGGGTTGCCCTTGGCGGTGCTGATGCTGATCGCCTGGTCTTCGTAGGGCAGCATCTGCATCAGCTTGGCGCGCTCGTCGGTGTAGAAGATGCCCGTGTTGATCACGTCCCAGCGGCCGGCCTGCAGGCCCGGGATCATGGCCGAGAACTCGATGCGCACGTACTCGGGCGTCAGGCAGAGGCGCTTGGCGATCGCCTCGCCGAGTTCAACGCGCATGCCCTTGAGGGTGCCGGTCTGGTCGACGAACTGCATCGGCGGCAGGGTCGGGTTGACCGACATGATCAAGGTGCCCTTCTTGACCAGCGCCGAGTCGGACACCGGCGACTTGCAGGCCTGGGCGTTCGCGATGCCCATACCGAGGATGAAAAGAACCGTGGCCGAGGTGAGAGCGGGAAGCAGTTTCATGGTGGTTTCCTGGTGGAGATGGAACGAGGCAAAAAAGCGGGAGATTCAAGGGAGCGGCGCTCAGGCCTTGATCGAATCGAGCAGTCCCAGGCGGTCGAGTTCGCGCCGCAGGTCGATGGCGTCGGCCTCGGGCAGCGGCAGGCGCGGCGCCCGCGGCTTGCCGACCGGCAGGCCCATCATCGTGAGACCGTCTTTCGAGGCCGCAACGTAGCGGTGGCCGCCGACCCAGCGCACGATCGGCAGCATCTCCTTGTAGAGCGCGAGCGCCGCGGGCATGTCCTGCTCGTCGGCGACCAGTTCGAACAGGCGCGCCGACATCTTCGGGATCAAGTTCGAGCAGACCGCAACCCAGCCTTGCGCGCCGAGCCAGAAGGATTCGTAGCCCAGGACGCCCGCGAACACCGTCATGCGGTCGCCGCAGAGCTCGATGATGTCGCGCACCCGCGTCACCTCGAGGGTCGACTCCTTGATGTACCTGCAGTTGTCGATGCGTGACAGCCGCGCCACCAGTTCGGGCTTGAGGTCGACATTGGCCGTGGCCGGATTGTTGTAGACCATGATCGGCACGCCGATCGCCTCGCCCACCTTGCGGTAGTGCGCGAACAGCTCGTCGTCAGTGGGCGTGCTGTAGAAGGGCGGAATGATCATCACGCCGTCGGCGCCCATGGTCTCGGCCTCGCGGCTCAGCCGCACGCATTCGTCGGTCCACTCGGCGCCGGTGCCGATCAGCACGGGCACGCGTTTTGCAGCGGTCTGCACACAGGTTTCGATCACCAGCTGCCGCTCGTCAGGCGTCAATGACAGGAATTCGCCGGTGCTCCCCAGGGGAATCAGTCCGTGGATGCCCTCCTCTATCTGCCAGTCGACCAGCTTCTTCAGGGCCGGCACGTCCACGTGCTTTCCGTCGGCGGTCATGGGGGTGATGAGCACCGTATAGGTGCCTCGGAACGCTGTCATTGCCAGTCCTCGGTGAAAAATTCGGGTGACGAAGTATTTGTATACGGTTAGTATACGTATACATTGAACCGCGTCAAAGTGGTTTTTTTTCTTCGCACTGTTTTCATGAGCGCCAGACTGACCCACCCTTCCATCGCTGCGGGCGGCCGCCCGATCCGCTTCTGGTACGACGGCCAACCCGTCGACGGCCTCGAAGGCGAGAGCGTGGCCGCGGCGCTCGCGGCCAGCGGCATCCGGCAAATGCGGCACACGCGAGACAGCGGGCGCCGCGGCATGTATTGCGGCATGGGCGCCTGCTTCGACTGCCTCGTGACCATCGATGGCCGGGCCAGCCAGCGCGCCTGCCTGACCAAGGCGGCGGACGGCCAGCAGATCCGCTCGACGATGCCGTCGGGCACGGCCGCGGACCCACTGAAGCCGCTCGCGCCCGAAGCGGCAGCCGAACCCTTGCAGCGCGAAGTCGATGTGCTGGTGGTCGGTGCCGGCCCGGCCGGCCTTTCGGCGGCACTCGCGGCCCGCCGCGCGGGCGCCCGGGTGCTGGTGCTCGACGAGCGGCTGCAGTCCGGCGGCCAGTTCTACAAGCCGCTGGCACCGTCGCATCAGGCGGCAACGCCATCCGACCGGCAGTTCGCGGACGGCCTCGCGCTGGAACGCGAGGTGCTCGGCGCGGGCGTGGCGGTGCAGCAGGGCGCCCAGGTCTGGGCCGCCTTTTCCCCGAGCGAAGTCAGTGCGCTGATCGACGGGCGGGCGACCCACATTCGTTGCAGGCAGTTGGTGATCGCGCCCGGCGCCTACGAGCGGCCGGTGCCCTTCCCGGGCTGGACCCTGCCCGGCGTGATGACCACCGGCGCCGCCCAAACACTGGCGCGGGCCTACCGCGTCGCGCCGGGCACGCGCGTGCTGATCGCCGGCAACGGGCCGTTGAATCTCCAGTTGGCCGCGGAGCTGCTTGCCGGCGGGGCCCAGGTTGTCGCGGTGCTCGAATCGGCGCCCCGGCCTTCGGCGCGCGACTGGCGCCAGTTGCTGACGGCTGCGCGCACCGCGCCCGACCTGCTGCGCCAGGGCTGGGGCTACCTGCGGCACCTGCGCGCCCACAAGGTGCAGATACTTTGGGGCCATGCGGTGGTCGCCGCCGAGGGCGCCGGCGAGTTGCAGGCCGTGCAGGCCGCGCGGCTCGACGCCCAAGGCCGCGCCACGCCCTCCCCGGCGCTGCGTTTCGAGGCCGACACGCTGTGCCTGGGCTACGGCTTCATCCCGTCGACCGAACTGGCGCGGATGCTGGGCTGCGAGCACCGCGTGGCCGATCGGCATCTGGGCTATCTAGCGACCGTGACCGGCGGCGACGGCGCGACCAGCCTGCCCGGCGTCTTCGTGGTTGGCGATGGCGCCGACCTGGGCGGCTCGCGCGTCGCCCTGGCGCGCGGCACGCTGGCCGGGGTGGCGGCGGCGCGCAAGCTCGGCCTAACGGCGTCCGAACCGCTCGGGACGCAGGGCCGGCTGCGCCAGGCCGAGTGCTTCCAGCAGGCGCTATGGTCGCTGTATGAAGCCCCGCCCGTCACGCTCGACGCGGTCAGCGACGACACCCTGCTGTGCCGCTGCGAGGAGATCAGCTTCGGCTCGGTGCGCGAGCAGATCCGCGCCGGCCGCGACACGCTGGCCGCACTCAAGCGCAACACGCGGCTCGGCATGGGCCGCTGCCAGGGGCGCTACTGCGCGGTCACCGCGGCCAGGCTGGTCAGCGAGATGACCGGGCGCCCGCCCGAGGTCGAGCAGTACTTCGCGCCGCGGCCGCCGGCCAAGCCGGTGCCGGCCGGCGCGCTCGGCTTCGAGAAGCCCGAGTGGGGCGGCCACAAGCCTGCCATCACGCCGAACCTCGCGCGCCCGGTCGAGCACGCGCCCTTCGAAGCGATCCGCACCGACGTGCTGGTGATCGGTGCCGGCGTGCTCGGCTCCTGCCTCGCCTACTACCTCTCGAAGGCCGGCCAGGACGTCACGGTGGTCGACCGGGACGACATCAACCTGCAGGCCTCGGGGGCCAACGCCGGCAGCCTGCACGTGCAGCTGCTGTCCTTCGATTTCGGCGCCAAGGCGCAGGAAGGCGGTGGCCCGGCCGCGGCGACCCTGCCCCTCGGACCGATGTCGGTACGGCTCTGGCAGGACATCGAAGCCGACTGCGGCGAAGACCTCGAGATCAAGATCACAGGCGGCCTGATGGTGGCCGATAGCGAAGCCGGCATGCGTTTCATCGAGGCCAAGGCGGCGCTCGAACGCAGCCATGGGATCGACGCCCAGGTGATCGACGGCAGCGAACTGCGCCGGCTCTCCCCAGCCCTGTCGGAAGAGCTGCTGGGCGCCGAACTGTGCCCGATGGAAGGCAAGATCAATCCGCTGCGCGCGACCTATGCAGTGGCCTCGCGCGCGCAGCAGCAAGGCGCGCGCTTCCTTCGCGGCTGCAACGTGAGCGACATCGAGCGCCGGCCCGGCGACGGCGGCGGCTTCGTGGTCCACACCTCGCGCGGCATCCTCCACGCCGGCCGGGTGGTCAACGCCAGCGGCGCCTGGTCGAGCACGGTCGGCCACATGCTCGGCGTGAAGATCCCGGTCAATGGGGCGCCGCTGCAGATGATCGTCACCGAGCCGGCGCCGCCGCTGGTCAACCACCTGATCGCGCACGCCGACCGCCACCTGAGCCTCAAGCAGGCGGCGACCGGCGGCCTGATCATCGGCGGCGGCTGGACCGCCGCCTTCCACGAGGGTATGCGCCTGAACCGCGCCGAGCGCGCCAGCATCGAGGGCGGCCTGTGGGTCGCGCGGCAGGTGCTGCCAGCCGTCAGCGGGCTGCACATGGTGCGCTGCTGGGCCGGCATGAACGTCAACATCGACGGCGCTCCGATCATCGGCGCCGTGCCGGGCCTGCCGGGTTTCTACAACGCCGTCACCTCGAACGGCTATACGCTGGCGCCGGTCACCGCGCGGCTGGTCACCGACCTGATCGTGCATGGCCGCACCGACATCGACATCACCCCTTTCCGCATCGACCGCTTTCTTTGACTCAAATGACCGAACGCTCTTCCGCCCGCGACACGATGCGCCACTTCATCGACAGCCATTTCGACCAACAGGTCGAGACTCTCGCACGGCTGGTGCAATGCCCGTCCGACAACCCGCCCGGCGACTGCGCCGCGCACGCCGAACTCACGGCCCGGCTGCTCGAGGCCATGGACCTGGAGGTCGAGCGCCATCCGGTGCCGGCCGACTTCGCGCAACAGCACGGCATGCAAAGCGTCACCAACCTGATCGTGCGCGAGCGCTTCGGCGACGGACCGGTGGTAGCGCTCAACGCGCACGGCGACGTGGTGCCGCCCGGCTCGGGCTGGAGCAGTTCACCCTACGGCGGCGAGGTGCGCGACGGCTGGCTGTACGGCCGCGGCGCCGCGGTCTCGAAGTCCGACTTCACGACCTACGCCTTCGCATTGCGCGCACTCAAGCAGCTGCGCTCCATCGGCACGCCGCTCGCGGGCACGGTCGAACTGCACCTGACCTACGACGAGGAGACCGGCGGCATGACCGGCCCAGGCTGGATTCTTTCGCAGGGTCTGAGCCGGCCCGACTACGTGATCTCGGCGGCTTTCTCGCACCACGTCGTGGTCGCGCACAACGGCTGCCTGCACCTCGAGGTGACGCTGCGCGGCAAGTCCGCGCACGCGGCGCGGCCCGAAACCGGCGCCGATGCGATCGAGGCGGCCGCCACGCTGCTGCCCGCGCTGTACCGCCATCGCGACCAGCTGGCCGAACGGCCATCGCAAACCCCCGGCATCACGCACCCGACGATGGTCGTCGGACTGATCGAGGGCGGCATCAACACCAACGTGGTGGCGGACACGCTGACGCTGCGGATCGACCGCCGCATCGTGCCCGAGGAAGTGCCCGAAGCCGTCGAGGCCGAGCTGCGCCGGGTCATCGAGGACGCCTGCGGCCCCCTGCCCGGCATACGCGTCGAGATCCGACAGATCCTGTTGGCCCGGCCGTTCGCGCCCGCGCCCGGCGCGCAGGCCTTCGCCGAGCTGATATGCCGAGAGGCCAGCGCCGTGATGGGCAAGCCGGTGACACCGATCGGCGTGCCGCTCTACACCGATGCGCGGCTCTACAGCGAAGCCGGCATCCCGACCGTGATGTACGGCGCCGGGCCGGAGTCGCTGCTGGAGGCCAACGGCCACCGTGCCGACGAGCGCGTGCCGCTCGATGAACTGCGCAAGGCGACGATCGTGGTCGCCAACACGCTCGTGCAACTCCTGACCCCGCCAGAGGAACCCCGATGATCGAAATCAACCAAGTGAGCAAGTGGTACGGCAGCTTCCAGGTGCTGACCGACTGCACGACCCGCGTCGAGAAGGGCGAGGTCGTCGTGGTCTGCGGACCCTCGGGCTCGGGCAAGTCCACGCTGATCAAGTGCGTGAACGCGCTGGAGCCGTTCCAGAAGGGCACGATCACGGTCGACGGGGTCTCGGTCGGCGATCCGAAGATCAACCTGAACCGGCTGCGCTCGCGTGTCGGCATGGTGTTCCAGCATTTCGAGCTCTTCCCTCACCTGTCGATCGAGCAGAACCTGTCGATCGCTCAGGTCAAGGTGCTCAAGCGCTCGGCCAGCGAGGCGCGGACCCGCTCGATGGTCCTGCTCGAACGGGTCGGCATGAAGGCCCATTCGCACAAGTACCCGTCGCAACTCTCGGGCGGCCAGCAGCAACGCGTGGCGATCGCCCGCGCGCTGGCGATGGACCCGATCGCGATGCTGTTCGACGAACCCACCTCGGCGCTCGACCCCGAGATGGTCAACGAGGTGCTCGACGTGATGGTGCAGCTGGCGCGCGAGGGCATGACCATGATGTGCGTCACGCACGAGATGGGCTTTGCGCGCAAGGTCGCAAACCGCGTGATCTTCATGGACCGCGGCGCCATCGTCGAGGACTGCGCGAAGGAGGAGTTCTTCGGCAATCCCGCGGCGCGCTCCGACCGGGCACAGCAGTTCCTGTCGAAGATCCTCCAGCACTGACTCGCCGGCCGCTACTGCGCCTGCACCGTGACCCGCGCCATCATGTAGGGGTGCACCGAGCAGACGTAGTCGACCACGCCGGCCTTCGCGAAGACGCGGCTGAAGCTCTGACCCGGCAGCATCTCCTGCGTGCCGGGCGCGCCGTCGTTGAAGGCCAGGCCGTGCGGCGCGCCGTCGTCGTTGGTCCAGGTCACGCTGTCGCCTGCATTGATCGCGAGCTGCGCCGGCCCGAAGGCGAAGTTGTTGATCGAGACCTTCGCACCGTTTCCGGCGGCCCGGTGCTGCACCGCCACCTTGCGCGGCGCATTGCCCACCGGGATGGTGACCAACGGCCCGCCCGCGAGATCGACCAGGCTGACGTCGTTCGATCCTTCGTTGGTCACCAGGACCTTCTTGCCGCCGGGCAGCACGTCGACCCAGTGCGGCTGCTTGCCGACCGCGATGCTGCCGGTGGGGGCCTGCGTCGCCGGGTCGAACRGCAGCAACTCGCCCGGCCCCTGCACCACCACCACTCCGAAGCGCGCGCCCGCGAACAGGTGCGCCACATGCGGCGAGACGCCGGTCGGGATCTGCCCGACCGGCTTGTTGGAAGCCGTGTCGAACACCTGCACCGCGCTGACCCCGGCCATCGTCACGTAGAGCGTCTTGCCGTCGGGGCTCAGTTCGAGGTCGCGCGGGGTCTTCTCGATCGGCACGCTGGCGGCGACCTTGCGCGTCGCCAGATCGATCACCACCAGCGCGAAGTTGCCGGGCGCCTGCGACGACACATAGGCCTTCCTGCCGTCGGGACTGACCGTCAGCGTGTGCGGCTTGGGCACCGGCACCGTCGCCGCGACCGCATGCGTGGCGGCGTCGACGAAGGCGACCCGGTCCTCGCCGTTCACGGCCACCAGCAGCCAGCGGCCATCGGGCGAGATGGCCAGGCCCTGCGGGCCCTTGCCGACCTCGACCGTGTCGACGATGCGGTCGCTGGCCGTGTCGATCACGCTGAGGCTGGAGGCACTGGCGCCGCTGACGAAGACCTGGCGGTCGTTGCGACCGACCGCGATGCCGTCCGGGCCCGCGGCCACCGGCACCGTCGCGATCAGCTGTTGCGAACCGGTGTCGATCACGCTGACCGTGTTGTCCTTGAAATTGCCCACGTAGGCCTTGACACCGGCGGCGAAGGCGGGGTTGGCCAGCAGCAGGGCCGCCAATGCGGTCGGAAGAATCGAATGCAGCTTCATGGAAGGACTCCTGAACAGAGGGGAAAGGAACAGAATCGGCAACAGGCATGACGGCGCCGGCGCCTTGGCTATTCCCGAAGCGCGGAATAAAAATCGACCCCGCACCGTCAAGCGCGGGAAGGAACCCGTTGAACGAACGCACCCGCCGATTCGAAGCCGCGGCCCTGCCGCACCTGCCTGCCGCGTACAACCTCGCGCGCTGGCTGCTGCGCGACGACCGGCAGGCCGAGGACGCGGTGCAGGAGGCCTACCTGCGCGCCTTTCGCTTCTATGACGACCTGCGCGGCGACGCGGCCCGCCCCTGGCTGCTGGGCATCGTGCGCAACGCCTGCTACGACTGGATGCGCCAGCACCGCCGCCTGGCCGACCAGGTCGAATTTGACGAGTTGCGCGACAGCGGCAGCGAAGGCGCCGCGGGTTTCGGCGACCCGGCCGTGGCCTGGGAACGGCAGGCACGCGGCCTGCGCGTGAATGCCGCGATCGAGGCGCTGGCGCCGCCGTTTCGGGAGGTCATCGTGCTGCGCGAACTGGAGGAGATGTCATATGAAGACATCGCGCGCATCGCCGGCGTTCCGATCGGCACGGTGATGTCGCGCTTGTCGCGCGCGCGCGCCTTGCTGCGCAGCGCGCTGCAGGCGGAGGCCCCGCAGGAACCCAAGGAAGGAAAGCGAGATGCAAGCCTCTGAAGACGACGAACTGGGTGCGCTGATCCGGCGCGAGGGCGTTCGGCACACGCCGTCCGCGGCGCTGGCCGAACGCATCCGCGCCGATCTGCAGCGCCAGGCGCCCTCCCTTCGCCCGCCACGCCCGTCGGCACCCTCTCGCTGGCTGCAGGCCATTGCACTGTTCGGCGCCGGCGCAGCCACCGCCTGGGGCCTGGCGCTCGCGCTGCTGGTGGCGCCGATGCAGGATGCGACCGGCGACGCCGTCACCGACAGCCACGTGCGCTCGCTGATGGGCTCGCACCTGGCCGATGTGGCGTCCGCCGACCAGCACACGGTCAAGCCCTGGTTCGCCGGCAAGCTCGATTTTTCGCCGCCGGTGGTCGACCTGGCTGCCGAGGGCATGCCGCTCACGGGTGGCCGCCTGGACTACATCGACGGGCGTCCGGCTGCCGCGCTGGTCTATCGTTCGGGCCCGCACGTGATCAACCTGTTCGTCTGGCCCGCACCGGGGGCGAAGCCGCAAGCCCCGCAGCTGCTCGTCAAGCGCGGCTACAACCTCGCGCACTGGACCCAGGCCGGCATGCAGGCCTGGGCGGTCTCGGACCTCAATGCGGCAGAGCTGAAGGCCTTCTCGGACCAGGCCAGCCAGCGAATGGCCACGGCGGCGGCGCCCTGATCAGATCGCCACCAACTGGCGCACCCCGTTGGCTTCCATGTCCTTGCCCAGGCCGCGCGCGATGAATTCGCCGCGCTCCATCACGAGGTAGTCGTCGGCCAATTCCTGGGCGAAGTCGTAGTACTGCTCACACAGCACGATCGCCATGTCGCCGCGATCGGCCAGCATGCGGATCACGCGGCCGATGTCCTTGATGATGCTGGGCTGGATGCCTTCGGTCGGCTCGTCGAGGATCAGCAGCTTCGGCTTGGGCGCCAGGGCGCGCGCGATCGCCAGTTGCTGCTGCTGGCCGCCCGACAAGTCGCCGCCGCGCCGGTTCAGCATCTGCTTCAGCACAGGAAACAGCTCGTAGAGTTCGGGCGGAATCGGCGTCGCGCCCGACTTGTAGGCCAGGCCCATGCGCAGGTTTTCCTCGACCGTCAGGCGCGCGAAGATCTCCCGGCCCTGCGGCACGAAGCCCATGCCGGCGCGGGCCCGTTCATAGGGCGTCTTCTTCTGGATCGGCGTACCGTCGAACTCGATGCTGCCGCCCTTGATCGGCACCAGGCCCATCAGCGACTTGAGCAGCGTGGTCTTGCCGACGCCGTTGCGGCCCAGCAGCACCGTGACCTTGCCGAGCCGGGCCTCGAAGCTGAGGTCGCGCAGGATGTGGGAGCCGCCGTAGTACTGGTGGATGTTCTTGACGCTGAGCATGTTGTTCCCTTCCCGATCAGCGGCCGAGGTAGACCTCGATCACCCGCTCGTCCGCCTGCACTTCATCGAGCGTTCCCTGCGCCAACACCGAGCCGTCGCACAGCACCGTGACGATCTCCGAGATCGTCCGGATGAAACTCATGTCGTGCTCGACCACCATCAGCGAGTGCTTGCCCTTCAGAGTCAGAAACAGCTCGGCGGTGCGCGCCGTCTCCTCGTCCGTCATTCCCGCCACCGGCTCGTCGAGCAGCAGCAGCTTGGGGTCCTGCATCAGCAGCATCCCGATCTCCAGCCACTGCTTCTGGCCGTGGCTCAGGTTGCCTGCCAGCCGCAGCACGCTGTCTTCGAGATGGATCGTGTGCAGCACCTCGGCCAGCCGGTCGGACTGCGCCGAATCGAGCCTGAACAGCATCGAGGCCTTGACGCCCTTGTCGGTCTTGAGCGCGAGCTCGAGGTTCTCGAACACGGTCAGGTGCTCGAAGACGGTCGGCTTCTGGAACTTGCGGCCGATGCCGAGCTGGGCGATCTCGGCCTCCTTGTGGCGCAGCAGGTCGATGGTGCTGCCGAAGAACACCGTGCCCTGGTCGGGCCGGGTCTTGCCCGTGATGATGTCCATCATCGTCGTCTTGCCCGCACCGTTGGGGCCAATGATGCAGCGCAGTTCGCCTGGCGCGATGTCGAGCGAGAGCTTGTTGATCGCCTTGAAGCCGTCGAAGCTCACGCTGACGTCTTCGAGGTAGAGGATGCGGCCATGCGTGACATCGACTTCACCGGTCGCATGCCGGCCATAGCCCGCCGCGCGGCCGCCGGACTCGGTCTGCAAGGCGTGGTCGACCATGCCACCATGGCGGGCGATGCGCTCGGCGCCGGCGTCCATCAGGTCAGGCGTCATGCGCGCGCTCCCTTGGCTTCGACTCCCAGCGGCGCCAGGGCCGAAGGCTCGACGCCCTGCTCCGCCGCCACCGCGCGCTGCGCTTCGCGCCGGCCTTCGCTCGGCGCCTTGACCCTGGCCTTCCATTTCTTCACCAGGCCGACGATGCCGTCGGGCAGGAAGAGCGTCACAGCGATGAACAACGCGCCGAGGAAGTACAGCCAGTATTCGGGGTAGGCGACCGTCAGCCAGCTCTTCGCGCCATTGACGATGAAGGCACCGATGATCGGCCCGACCAAGGTCGCCCGGCCGCCGACCGCGGCCCAGATCGCGATCTCGATCGAATTGGCGGCGCTCATCTCGCCCGGGTTGATGATGCCGACCTGCGGCACGTACAGCGCACCGGCTACGCCGCACATGATGGCCGAGATGACCCAGATCGTGAGCTTGTAGCCGAGCGGGTTGTAGCCCGAAAACATTACGCGCGTCTCGGCGTCTCGGATGGCCTGCAGCACGCGGCCGAACTTGCTGCCGATCAGCCACTTCGAGAACAGGAAGAAGCCCAGCAAGGTGAGGCCGGTCAGCGCGAACAGCGTCATGCGCATTTCCTGCGTCTGGATCGGAATGCCGAGGATGCGCTTGAAGTCGGTGAAGCCGTTATTGCCGCCGAAGCCGGTCTCGTTGCGGAAGAACAGCAGCATCGCGGCGAAAGTCATGGCCTGCGTGATGATCGAGAAATACACGCCCTTGATCCGCGAGCGGAAGGCGAAGAAGCCGAACACGAAGGCGATCAGGCCGGGCACCGCGACGACCAGCACCAGCGTGGCGATGAAGCTGTCGCTGAAGGCCCAGTGCCAGGGCAGGGTCTTCCAGTCGAGGAACACCATGAAGTCCGGCAGGTCGCTCTTGTAGTTGCCGTCGCGCCCGATCTGGCGCATCAGGTACATGCCCATCATGTAGCCGCCGAGCGCGAAGAACAGGCCGTGGCCCAGCGACAGGATGCCGGTGTAGCCCCAGATCAGGTCCATCGCCAGCGCACAGATCGCGTAGCACATGATCTTGCCGACCAGCGCTACCGCGTAGTCGCTCATGTGCAGCGCGCTGCCCGTTGGCACCATGATGTTGAGCACCGGCGCGACCGCGCAGACCACGATCAGCGCGACGATGAAGACGGTCCAGCCCTTTCCGCTGAGCAGCGGGCCTTTGGTGGGAAGTTTGTTGGAAGACATGAGTGGGTTCGCCTAGGCTTCCGCGCTGCGGCCCTTCATCGCGAAGATGCCCTGCGGACGCTTCTGGATGAAGATGATGATGAAGACCAGCACCGCGATCTTCGCGAGCACCGCACCGGCCCAGCCTTCGATGAACTTGTTCAGGATGCCGAGGCCCATGGCCGCGTAGACGGTGCCCGCGAGCTGGCCGACGCCGCCCATCACGACCACCATGAACGAGTCGACGATGTAGCTCTGTCCGAGGTCCGGGCCGACATTGCCGATCTGCGACAGTGCGCAGCCCGCCAGGCCGGCGATGCCGGAACCGAGCGCGAAGGCGTAGGTGTCGATGCGCGCCGTGTTGACGCCCATGCACGAGGCGATCGGGCGGTTCTGCGTGACGCCGCGCACGAACAGGCCGAGCCGCGTGCGGCCGATCAGCCAGGCCATCGCGAGCAGCACCAGCACGGCGAAGATGATGATGCAGATGCGGTTCCACGGCAGCACGACGTTGCTCAGCATGGTCAGCCCGCCGCTCATCCACGACGGGTTCTCGACGCCGACGTTCTGGGCGCCGAAGATCGAGCGCACCAGTTGCTGCAGCATCAGCGAGATGCCCCAGGTGGCCAGCAGCGTCTCGAGCGGCCGGCCGTACAGGAAGCGGATCACGCCGCGCTCGAGCACCGCGCCGACCAGCGCCGACGCCAGGAAGGCCACCGGGATTGCCGCCACGAGGTACCAGCCGAAGGCCGACTCCGGAAAGTAGCGCTGGAAGATGCCCTGCATCACATAGGTGGCGTATGCGCCGATCATCATCAGCTCGCCGTGCGCCATGTTGATGACACCCATCAGCCCATAGGTGATCGCCAGGCCGAGCGCGGCCAGCAGCAGCACCGAGCCCAGGCTGATGCCGCTGAAGATCGCGTTGATGCGGTCGCCCCAGACCAGCGAGCCGTCGATGCTGCTGATCGACGCCACGATCGCCGCCTTGACATCGGCCTCGGTCTCGTCGGCGAGGCGCTGGTTCAGCAGCAGCTTGGTCTCGGGGCTGCGGCTGGCGCCCAGGTCCTTGGCGGCGGCCAGGCGCTTGCCCTTGTCGGTGCTCGTGAGCATGCTGGCGGCGCGCACCAGCTCGAGCTGCGCCTTGATCTTGGGGTTGGTCTCGGCGACCAGCGCCTTCTCGACCATCGGCAGCCGCGACTCGTCGGGCTCCTTGAACAGCGCGAGGGCGGCCTCGGAGCGCACCGCGTCGTCCTTGCTCGTGAGCTTGAGCGCGGCCTGCGCGGCGTCCAGCGCGCCGCGCATCATGTTGTTGTTGACCACGTCCTCGGCGTCCTCGGGCAGTTTCTGCTCGGCGCCGGTGACCGGGTCGTAGGCCTTGTCGTCCTTGATGACGAAGACCTTGTCGGCGGTAAACTTCACCGCGTCATCCGACATGGCCTGGATGAAGGCCGCGGTCTTCTCGTCCGCCGTCGTGACAGCCTTGTTGAGTGCCGCGATGCGCGCCTCGGACTCGCCCGAAGCAATCGCCTTGGCCTCCTCGCCGGTCAACGCGTGACCAGGAAGAGCCAGCAGCAGCAGGAACGCCGCCAGGCAGGAGGTAATGAAGCGCATAGGAGTACGAAGGCGGCGTTCTGTGTTCCAGAAACACCGCGGAACCGGCTTCGCCGGGCCGCTGGTGTTGCCCCCTAGAGGGGGAGCTCGCTACACGAAGTGAGCGAGATTCGGGGGTGGGTTACATCGATTTTCCGGCCGGGTAGTCAGGCTTCTTGTCGTTGCCTTCGATGTACGGGCTCCACGGCTTGGCCTTGACCGGACCCGGCGTCTTCCACACCACGTTGAACTGGCCGTCGGCCTTGATCTCGCCGATGAACACGCTCTTGTGCAGGTGGTGGTTCTTCTCGTCCATCTTCGAGACGATGCCCGAGGGCGCCGTGAAGGTCTGGCCGGCCATCGCCGCGATCACCTTGTCGGTGTCGGTGCTCTTGGCCTTCTCGACCGCCTGCTTCCACATGTGTATGCCGATCCAGGTGGCTTCCATCGGGTCGTTGGTCAGCGGCTTGTCCTTGTGGCCGGCGATGTTCTTGGCCTTGGCGTAGTCGCTCCACTGCTTGATGAACGCCGTGTTGGTCGGATTCTTAATGCTCATGAAGTAGTTCCAGGCCGCCAGGTGGCCGACCAGCGGCTTGGTGTCGACTCCGCGCAGCTCTTCCTCGCCGACCGAGAAGGCGACCACCGGCACGTCCTTGGCTTTCAGGCCGGCATTGCCGAGTTCCTTGTAGAAGGGCACGTTGGAGTCGCCGTTGATGGTCGAGACCACCGCGGTCTTGCCGCCGGCCGAGAACTTCTTGATGTCGGCGACGATGGTCTGGTAGTCGCTGTGGCCGAAGGGCGTGTACTTCTCGTCGATGTCGCTATCCTTCACGCCCTTGCTCTTGAGGTAGGCGCGCAGGATCTTGTTGGTGGTGCGCGGGTAGACGTAGTCGGTGCCCAGCAGGACCCAGCGCTTGGCGCCGCCGCCTTCCTTGCTCATCAGGTAGTCGACTGCGGGGATCGCCTGCTGGTTGGGTGCGGCGCCGGTGTAGAAGACGTTCTTGCTGAGCTCTTCGCCTTCGTACTGCACGGGATAGAACAGCAAGCCGTTCATTTCCTCCACGACCGGCAGCACCGACTTGCGCGAGACCGAGGTCCAGCAGCCGAAGATCACGGAGACCTTGTCCTGGCCCAGCAGCTGCTTGGTCTTTTCAGCGAACAGCGGCCAGTTGGAGGCCGGGTCGACCACCACGGGTTCGAGCTTCTTGCCCAGCACGCCGCCCTTCGAGTTGATGTCGTCGATGGCCATCAGCACCGTGTCCTTCAACACGGTCTCGGAGATCGCCATCGTGCCCGACAGCGAATGCAGGATGCCGACTTTGATGGTGTCCTGCGCGAAGGCAGGCACCGCGGACAGGCTGGCGAGAGCGACGGCGGCGGTCATCGCCTTGAGTGTGAATCGACGTTGCATGGTGACTACCTTCTCCTGGTTTGGTTGGAACGATGGAGAGGAGTCTGCGGATCGGGCCGCGGCGCGGAAATACGCCGGGTGGCGTACAGCGGTCAAGGACGCAGAAGCTGTGGATGCCTCTGCTTCAGATGCCGCTTGAGGATGACGAGCAGGTCCCGACCCTGGTCAACCGTAATTGGATCAGGGAATGAAGGCGCGGACGTAGTTGATCGGCGCGTGGTCGGCCAGCTCGCGCAGCAGCACGGACCCCGAACGCCATGCGTGCTCCGCCGCGTAACGGGCCCGGCCCTGGAGCCGGTCGGCCTCGATCTCCGATGGGCTCGGTTCCTCCACGCAGGCGCCGTCGACACAGCGGATGTAGGTGACGGCCCCGGCATGGGCGTAGAAGGACAGTGCCGGCGGCAGTTGTGTCACGACGTCGCAGCCGTCGACGATGCGCATGACGTGCAGGTCGCTCAGGGCCGAGACGAAAAGCGCATCGCCCACCCGCGGGGAGCCGAGCGTGACCAGCAGGGCCGGGTTCAGCACGCTGGCGGCCAGCGTGGCGAGCGCGGCGCCCAGGCTGTGGCCGGCAAGGATCAACCGGCTGTGCTGGCGCGCTTCGCCGGCCAGCCAGGCCTCCACCTGCGGCAGCACCGACCGCGCCGCCTCGGCGAATCCGGCATGCACGCGGCCGCCGCTCTCGCTCCAGTCGGTCTGTTGCGCCTGGAGGTTGGTTGCCAGGTGGCGAATCTCGTCGGGCTGGGTGCCGCGACAGGCGACCAGCGCGCTGCCGTCATGCGCATGAAGGCAGCCGAAGGCGTAGGTGGCGTCATCCCGGAACAGCACCGGCGCGTCGAAGCCCGCGCAAGCCAGGGCCTCGGTCAGGCGCTGGCGTTCGGCTTCGGACTCCTCCGCCCGGTAGTAGGCCAGCCGCGCGGCCTCGACCGCCCACTGCGTGGGCGTGTAGCTGCGCCCGGCCTCAAACAGCGTCGGCTGCCGCTCCGGCGTGTAGAGCGCGGCCCGGCTGGCGTCATAGGGAATGGACGGCATCGGGTGTTCCAAGAGGGCGATCCTAGGTCCGCGGCGCGGCGTGTCGGAACTGGCGCGCCACGAAGGCCCACACCAGCTTCGAGGCATCGGGTCCGGCGGCGTCGGTGAAGTGCATGCTCGACGCTCCGCCGCTCCATGCGTGGCCCAGTCCGGCGATCTCGCACAGCGTGACCATCGTCCGGCCGCCACGGTTGAAGTCGGTGACGCGCATCGGATGGCGCTTGCCGCGCTGCATCGCCCGCATCGCCCCGGGCCGGCCGCCGGTGGCCATCGCCCAGACCTCCGCGCTGCTGCCGGCGTTGCTCGGCGCAACCACGCTGTCGGCGTCGCCGTGCAGGATCAGCAGCGGCGGCAGCGTGCTGAACACCGCCGCAGCGCCCATCGCCTTGCCGACTGCAGTGGCCGGCATCGGCGGCACATGCCGGCCGCGCATGGCCCCCAG
>NZ_JBFUIU010000088.1:0-18577 GCF_056401695.1 Variovorax sp. P4_D9 | reverse complement strand
GCCGAGGCCAGCGTCAAGCCGCAGGCCGCGGTGCCGACGCCGGCGGCGGCCCAGCCCGCAGCCGCCGCCAAGGAATCGAGCTCGATCCGCGTCGACGTCGAGAAGGTCGACCAGCTGATCAACCTCGTCGGCGAACTGGTCATCACGCAGTCGATGCTGACCCAGGCTGCAACGATGCTCGATCCGGTCATCTACGAGCGCTTCCTGAGCGGCCTGGGCCATCTGGAGCGCAATGCGCGCGACATGCAGGAGTCGGTGATGTCGATCCGCATGATGCCCATGGACTATGTCTTCAGCCGCTTCCCGCGCGTGATCCGCGACGTCAGCGCCAAGCTCGGCAAGCAGGTCCGGCTCGACACCTTCGGCAAGGAGACCGAGCTCGACAAGGGCCTGATCGAGCGGATCATCGACCCGCTCACGCACCTGGTGCGCAACAGCCTCGACCATGGCATCGAGACGCCCGACATCCGGCTCGCGAAAGGCAAGGAGGCCACCGGCCAGCTCCTGCTGTCGGCGCAGCACCATGGCGGCAACATCGTGATCGAGGTCAGCGACGACGGCGCCGGCCTGAACCGCGAGAAGATCCTGGCCAAGGCCCTGCAGCAGGGCCCGCCGGTGAGCGAGGCGATGCCGGACGAGGAAGTCTGGCAGCTGATCTTCGCGCCGGGCTTCTCGACCGCCGACCAGGTCACCGACATCTCGGGCCGCGGCGTCGGCATGGATGTGGTCAAGCGCAACATCCAGGAAATGGGCGGCCACGTCGAGATCCAGTCTCGCGGCGGCCGCGGCACCACCACCCGGATCGTGCTGCCGCTGACGCTGGCGATCCTCAACGGCATGTCGGTCAAGGTCGGCAGCGAGGCCTACATCCTGCCGCTGAGCTACGTGATCGAGTCGCTGCAACCACTGGCGGAGCACCTGCATTCGATCACCAGCGAAGGCCATGTCATCAAGGTCCGCGGCGAATACCTGCCCCTGATCGAACTGCATCGCGTCTTCGACGTCGCCGGCGCGCAGGTGAACCCGACGCAGGGCATCCTGGTCATCGTGCAGGCCGACGATGCGCGCTTCGCGCTGCTGGTGGACGAGCTCCTGGGCCAGCACCAGGTGGTGGTGAAGAACCTCGAGACCAACTACCGCAAGGTGCCGGGCATCTCGGCCGCGACGATCCTGGGCGATGGCAGCGTGGCGTTCATCATCGACGTCGCCGCCATGCCGCGCATCCAGCGCGCGCAGGCCGCGAGCAGTGCCGCGCTGGTGGGTGCGGCCCGCCAGGCGACGACCGTCGCCTGAACAGGCCCCTGCAAGCCCCGACATCCTGTGGTCAGGAACGCTTGATCCAAGCTTCAGACGGAGACATTTGCAATGCGCTTTGATTTCTTTCGACGCCCCGATGCGGGCACCGCAGCCAAAGCCGCCAACGAGGGCAGGCTGGCCGTCGTCAGCGATGCCGGCGACCCGGAGGAGGGCGCTTCGGCGTCGCACGAGGCCAGCGGCTATGTCCGCTATGCCCTTCAGCTCGATGCCCAGCAACGCGTCAAGGGCTACCGCATGGCCTGGCTCGCAACGCCCGGCGCCGAGCCGGCGCCCGACGCGTCGAGCCAGTTCAATCTGCTGCTCAACACCATCGGCAGGCACCTGAATCCGCCGCCCACCGGCTGGCGGCTCGGTCGCCTGGTGCTGTTCCTCGACGTCACGGTCGATGCGCTGTTCCTGCCGGCGCTCCAGGCGCTGCCGCCGGAGAACGTGGTGCTATGCATGGGCATGTCCGATCTCAGCGACGCCGATACGCGTTCGATGCTGCTTTTCCTGCGCGAGCAGGGCTTCGGCTTCATGCTGAAGGGCGCCGACGCGCTGCCGGCCGATCCTGAGCTGCGCGAGATCATCACCCATCTCGACATCGGCGACGGCAACTCGGAGCGCGCTTTGCGCCTGCGCGAGCAACAGGAATCGGGACGTGCGCCGCTGCAACTGGTGGCGACCCGCGTCGACAGCTGGCAGCAGGCGGCGGCCTGTGCCGATCTCCGTGTGGACCTTTTCGTCGATGGCGCGCTCAGGGATCCGCTGGTGCCGAAGGGCGGCGATGCGCTGCAGCCCGAGTCGGTGCTGATCTTGCGCCTGATGCAGATGATCCAGCGCAACGAGAACGTGCGCAGCGTCGAATCGGCGCTCAAGCGCGATGCCGCGTTGACCTATCGGCTGCTGCGCCACATCAACTCGCCCGCCATCGGCGCCGGCGTCGAGATTCACTCGCTGCGCCACGCGGTCGCGATGCTCGGCTATGCGCCCTTGTTCCGATGGCTGTCGCTGCTGCTGGCCACGAGCAACCAGGCCAGCGCGCCGTTCATGACCAAGAAGGCGATCACGCGCGGCCGTTTCGTCGAGCTGATGGGGCAGGCGATGCTGCCGCCGGGCGAGGCTGACAACTTGTTCGTGGTCGGCATGTTCTCCCTGATCGACCAGTTGCTCGGCGTGTCGATGGAACAGGCGCTCGCCAAGGTGCAGCTGCCGGGCGCGGTCCAGCAGGCGATCCTGCGGCGCGAGGGGGTCTATGCGCCGTTCCTGGCGCTGGCCGAGGCCTGCGAGACCGACGGCGCCGAGGCGGCACGGCTCGCGGAAGCACTCTTCGTGAGCGCCGGCCAGGTCAACGCGGCGCATCTCGCGGCGATGGTCTGGTCGCAGGAAATCGACATCCATGAAGGCGGCAGCTGAATGAGGCGCGAGCAGCAAGGGTTTTGTCCCGTTGATCGAAGCATTGGAAAGGAGGCTCGCTATGTACATTGAGACGCTTGCACCGAAGCCAGCCGTGAACTCCGAATTCCTATTCACCGACAACGACTTCTCGAAGGTTCGCGCCCTGATCCATCGACGGGCCGGCATCGCGCTGGGCGAGCAGAAGCGGCAGATGGTCTACAGCCGGCTGGCGCGCCGGCTGCGCGAGTTGCGGCTGCCGAAGTTCTCTTCGTACCTCGAGTTGCTGGAATCGCGCCAGGACGGCGACGAGTGGCAGTCCTTTATCAACTCGCTGACCACCAACCTGACTTCCTTCTTTCGCGAGGCCCATCATTTCCCGGTGCTGGCCGAGCACGTGCGCAAGGCACGTGAGCCGGTCACGATCTGGTGCTCGGCGGCCTCGACCGGCGAGGAGCCCTATTCGATCGCCATCACGCTGATCGAGGCGCTCGGCGACAAGGCCAACGCGGCCCGCGTGATCTCGACCGACATCGATACCGCGGTGCTCGCCAAGGCCCAGGCGGGCGTCTTCACCGCCGAGCAGGTGAACCGGCTGTCGCCCGAGCGGCTGCGGCGCTTCTTCAACAAGGGAACCGGTTCGAACGCCGGCAAGGTGCGCATCCGGCCGGAGATCGCGCAACTGGTGAAGTTCTCGCGCCTCAACCTGCTCGATCCCTCCTGGTCGGTGAAGGAGCCGGTGGATGCGATCTTCTGCCGCAACGTGATGATCTATTTCGACAAGCCGACCCAGAAGAAGGTGCTCGACCGCTTCGCGCCGCTCCTGAAGCCCAACGGGCTGCTGTTCGCTGGCCACTCGGAGAACGCCTCGCTGGTCAATCAGACCTTCAGGTCACTGGGGCAGACGGTGTACGAGCTGGCGCGGGTGAAGGGCAAGGCGGGAATCGCATGAACGCGGTTGTGCGGGGGTCGCTGGCGAACCATCACTATTTCGACCGCGACGTCGGCAGCATGGCAGTCAAGCTGCTGCCTTCCGAATATTTCGTGACCACCAGCGACACCGTGCTGACCACGGTACTGGGCTCTTGTGTGGCGGCCTGCATCCTGGACGCCGATAACGGCGTCGCCGGCATGAACCACTTCATGCTGCCCGAGGAGGGCGAGTCGGTCGTCCGCGACGCCGCCGAGTCGATGCGCTACGGCGCCTACGCGATGGACGTCCTGATTCGCGAGTTGATCCGTGCCGGCGCGCGGCGCGATCGGCTGCAGGCCAAGGTGTTCGGCGGCGCTGCGGTGCTGGCCAACATGACCACGCTCAACATCGGCGACCGCAACTCCGATTTCGTGCTGCGCTACCTGAAGGCCGAGGGCATCAGCGTCGCGGCCCAGGACCTGCGCGGCCAGCACGCGCGCCGCGTCTGCTTCATGCCCGCGAGCGGCAAGGCCGTGGTTCGCAAGCTGCGCGGCCAGAACGACGTGCAGGCGATCCAGCGCGAGGAGGGCGAGCTGATGCGCGCACTGGCCGCCCAGCGCCCGGCGTCCGGCCTGCGCAAACCCAACAATCCAGCGGGCGACACCCCGCCGCTGGCAAGAAGCATAGGAAGCTGGTGAGCGCTAACAAGATCAAGGTGCTGTGCGTCGACGACTCGGCGCTGATACGCAGCGTGATGACCGAAATCATCAACAGCCAGCCCGACATGACCGTCGTCGGCACGGCGGCCGATCCGCTGGTGGGCCGCGACCTTATCAAGGTCACCAATCCGGACGTGCTGACGTTGGACGTTGAGATGCCGCGCATGGACGGCCTCGAGTTTCTCGAGAAGCTGATGCGGCTGCGGCCGATGCCGGTGGTCATGGTGTCGTCGCTGACCGAGCGCGGCTCGGAGATCTCGCTGCGCGCGCTCGAGCTCGGCGCGATCGACTTCGTGACCAAGCCGCGACTGGGCGTGCGCGACGGCCTGCTCAACTACACCGAGCTGATCGCCTCCAAGATCCGCACCGCCGCCAGCGCGCGGCTGCTGCCGTCGAAGCATGCCGCATCGGCCCGGCCGGCCGGCGATGGCGCGCCGGAGGCGCTGCTGCGCAGCCCGCTCCTGAGCACCGAGAAGCTGATCATCATCGGCGCCTCCACCGGCGGTACCGAGGCGATCCGCGAAGTGCTGCAGCCCTTGCCGCCGGACTCGCCGGGGATCCTGATCGCGCAGCACATGCCGTCCGGCTTCACTCGCTCGTTCGCGCAGCGGCTCGACGGCCTGTGCCGCATCACCGTCAAGGAGGCCGAGCATGGCGAGCGCGTGCTGCCGGGCTATGCCTACATCGCGCCGGGCGGTTTCCATCTGTCGCTGGCGCGCAGCGGCGCCAACTACGTGGCGCACCTCGACCAGGAGCCGCCGGTGAACCGGCACCGTCCCTCGATCGACGTGCTGTTCGATTCGGCGGCGAAGCACGCCGGCAAGAACGCGATCGGAATGATCCTCACGGGCATGGGAAAGGACGGCGCCGAGGGCCTGCTGCGCATGAAGCGCGCCGGCGCCCACACCCTGGCTCAGGACGAGGCGAGCTGCGTGGTCTTCGGCATGCCGAAGGAAGCCATCGCGCTCGGCGCCGCCGACGAGGTGGCGCCGCTGGGAGAAATGGCGCGCCGCGTGCTGGGGCACCTGCGCACCTTCGGTGCGCGCACGAATCGTGTTTGACAACGAACTGTATGAGTGGAGAGAGAAACGTGATTGACAAGAGCATCAAGATCCTGGTCGTGGACGACTTCCCGACCATGCGCCGCATCGTGCGCAATCTGTTGAAGGAGCTCGAGTTCCTCAACGTCGACGAGGCGGAGGACGGTGCGGCCGGCCTCGAGAAGCTGCGCGGCGGGAATTTCGGCTTCGTGGTGTCCGACTGGAACATGCCCAACATGGACGGACTGACCATGCTGCAGAGCATCCGGGCCGACCCCGAGCTCAGCAAGCTGCCGGTGCTGATGGTCACGGCCGAGGCCAAGAAGGAGAACATCGTCGCGGCGGCCCAGGCCGGCGCGAACGGCTATGTGGTCAAGCCCTTCACGGCGGCCACCCTCGAAGAGAAGATCACCAAGATCTTCGAGAAACTCGCGAAGGGGTGATGCGCCATGAGCAAGAACGCGTTCGACGCCGAACAGGGGAACACCGCTGAAGAGTTGCTGAGCCGCATCGGGCAGTTGACGCGTCAGTTGCGCGAAGGCCTGCGCGAACTGGGCCTCGACAAGGAGGTCGCCAAGGCCGCCCAGGCGATCCCCGATGCGCGCGACCGGCTGGCCTACGTGGCCGCGACCACCGAGCGGGCGGCACACCGCGCGCTCAACGCGATCGACGTGGCGCAGCCGCTGCAGGAGGGGCTGGCCAGCGAGGCCAAGGGCCTGAGCAAGCGCTGGGACGAATGGTTCGCGAATCCGGTCGAGCTCGACCATGCGCGCGCGCTCGTGATGGACACCCGCGGCTACCTGCAGGACGTGCCGCAGAAAGCCAACGCGATCAACACCCAGCTGATGGAGATCCTGATGGCGCAGGATTTCCAGGACCTGACCGGTCAGGTCATCAAGAAGATGATGGAAGTGGTGAACGACATGGAGACCGAGCTGCTCCAGGTCCTGATCGACAACACGCCGCTCGAGAAGCGGCAGGAGATCGTCAACAACAGCCTGCAGAACGGGCCGCAGGTCGTGGCCGGGAATCCGGATGCGGTGGCCGACCAGTCGCAGGTCGACGACCTGCTGGAGAGCCTTGGGTTCTGAGGGTCTGATTCAGCGAGAAGGAGGGCGATAGCGCTCTTGATCGGGCGATTGTTCCGGCCCTTCGAATCGAATAATCAGTCATGTGCAGGCGTTCCTCGCCTGCTGCTCCAGGAGCATGAATGGCTGAGGAAAGCGATCTCGAAAAAACGGAACCCGCCTCCGAGCGGCGCCTCGAGAAGGCGCGCGAGGAAGGCAATGTGGCCCGCTCCCGCGAGCTGACCACTCTGGTGATGCTGGGCACCGCGATCGGCGGCCTCTGGTTCACCGCCGGGTCGCTCGGTGGCACCCTGAGCGCCGCCATTCGCCGCGGCCTGCAGTTCGAGCGCGGCATCGCCTTCGAACCCTCACAGATGCTGGCGCGCAGCGGGTGGATGGCGCTCGAGGCCCTGCTCGCCATGGCACCGCTGTTCGCGATGATGGTGGTGGCCGCGCTGGCGGCACCCATGATGCTCGGCGGCTGGATGCTGTCGGGCAAGGCGGTCTCTCCGAACTTCGGCAAGCTCGATCCGCTGGCCGGCATGGCCCGCATGTTCTCGACCCAGACGCTGGCCGAGCTGTTCAAGGCGCTGGCCAAGTCGCTGCTGATCGGCGGCGTCGCCTGCCTGGTGATAACGGACGACCTCGAGGCCGTGATGGCACTGATGGGCCAGCCCGCATCGACCGCCTTGCCCCACACCATCATGCTGGTGGCACGCAGCTGTGCATTGATCGCGGCAACGCTGCTGCTCGCGGCGGTGGTCGACGTGCCCTGGCAGCTCTGGTCGTACTACAAGAAGCTGCGCATGTCGCGCGAGGACGTCCGGCAGGAGCACAAGGAGAGCGAGGGCGATCCGCACATCAAGGCGCAGATCCGCCGCCAGCAGCAGGCGATCGCCAAGCGCCGGATGATGGCCGAGGTGCCCAAGGCCGACATCGTGGTGACCAACCCGACGCACTTCGCGGTCGCCCTCAAGTACATCGACGGCGACATGCGGGCGCCGCGCGTGGTGGCGAAGGGCACCGACCTGGTGGCCGAGCGCATCCGCGAGATTGCGACCGCCAACAAGGTCGCGATCCTGGAAGCGCCGCCGCTCACCCGGGCCTTGCACAAGCACACGCGGCTCGGCGACGAGGTCCCGACGGGCCTCTACACCGCGGTGGCCGAGGTGCTGGCCTGGGTCTACCAACTCAAGCGCTGGAAGTCCGAAGGCGGCGAGGCACCGCGCACGCCGACCGATGTCGCCGTGCCCGAAGAACTTCAATACACGGTGCCTGCATGAACGCGATGTCCAACCTGATGCGTCTGCCGACGCAGTTCTTCTCCGGCAGCCAGTTCAAGGGAATGGCCGGCCCGGTCCTCATCATCATGATCCTGAGCATGATGGTGCTGCCGCTGCCGCCCTTCCTGCTCGACCTGCTGTTCACCTTCAACATCGCGCTGTCGGTGATGGTGCTGCTGGTCAGCATGTACACCATGAAGGCGCTCGACTTCGCGGCCTTCCCGGCGGTGCTGCTGTTCTCGACCCTGCTGCGGCTGTCGCTCAACGTGGCTTCCACCCGCGTGGTGCTGATGCAGGGCCACACCGGGCCCGATGCCGCGGGCAAGGTGATCGAGGCCTTCGGCCACTTCCTGGTCGGCGGCAACTTCGCGGTCGGCGTGATGGTCTTCATCATCCTGGTGCTGATCAACTTCATGGTGATCACCAAGGGCGCGGGGCGCATCGCCGAGGTCGGCGCGCGCTTCATGCTCGATGCCATGCCCGGCAAGCAGATGGCGATCGACGCCGACCTCAATGCCGGCCTGATCGGCGAGGACGTGGCCCGCAAGCGTCGCACCGAAGTCGCGCAGGAAGCCGACTTCTACGGCTCGATGGACGGCGCCAGCAAGTTCGTGCGCGGCGATGCGGTGGCGGGCCTCCTGATCATGGTCATCAACATCATCGGCGGCCTGGTGGTCGGCGTGGTGCAGCACGGGCTCGACTTCAAGACCGCGGGCACCACCTACACGCTGCTGGCCATCGGCGACGGCCTGGTGGCGCAGATCCCGGCGCTGGTGATCTCTACGGCCGCCGGCGTGATCGTCTCGCGCGTGGCGACCGATGAGGACGTCGGCCGGCAGCTCACCGGCCAGCTGTTCTCAAATCCCCAGGTGCTGTTCCTGACCGCCGGCATCGTCGGTCTGATGGGCATGATCCCGGGCATGCCGAACCTGGCCTTCCTGCTGATCGCGGGCGGCCTGGCATGGCTCGGTCGCGGCCTGCTCAAGCGCAAGCCGCAGCAGGCGGCGGCGCAGGCGGCCGCCGCCCAGGCTGCCCTGCCGCCGGCGGCCGAGACCGCCGAAGCCAACTGGGACGACATTGCGCTGGTCGATCCGCTCGGCATGGAGGTCGGCTACCGGCTGATCCCGCTGGTGGACCAGTCGCAGCAGGGCGAACTGCTGGGCCGCATCAARAGCATCCGCAAGAAGATCGCGCAGGAGATCGGCTTCCTGGTGCCGGTGGTCCATATCCGCGACAACCTCGAGATCAAGCCGAACACCTACGTCATCAGCCTGAAGGGCGTCGAGATCGGCCGCGGCGAGGCCTTCCCAAACCAGTGGATGGCGATCAATCCGGGGCAGGTCACGGGCAGCCTGCCCGGCACGCCGACCCAGGACCCGGCCTTCGGGCTGCCGGCGGTGTGGATCGATGGCAGCCTGCGCCAGCAGGCGCAGATCCACGGCTACACGGTGGTCGATGCCTGCACCGTGATGGCGACCCACCTGAACCACCTGATCCAGACCCACGCGGCGGAGCTGCTCGGCCGCCAGGAAGTGCAGCAGCTGATCGACCAGATCGCCAAGACGGCGCCGAAGCTGACCGAGGACCTGGTGCCGAAGCTTATCTCGCTGAGCACGCTGCACAAGGTGCTGCAGAACCTGCTCGAGGAAGAGGTGCCGATCCGCGACATGCGCACCATCCTCGACGTGCTGGCCGAGCATGCGCCGACCGTCAAGGACGCCACCGAACTCACGACGCTGGTCCGGCTGGCCCTCGGCCGCGCGATCACCCAGCAGCTGTTCCCGGGCAATACCGAGCTGCAGGTGATCGGACTCGACGGCTCACTCGACAGCGTGCTGCAGCAGGCCATGACCAGCAGCAGCGGCATCGAGCCCGGCCTGGCCGACAACCTGCTGCGCCAGGCGCAAGCCGCGATCGTGCGGCAGGAACAGATGGGCCTGGCGCCGGTGCTGGTCGTCCAGCATGCATTGCGCGTGCTGCTGTCGCGCTTCCTGCGCCGCAGCCTGCCGCAACTCAAGGTGCTCTCCCATGCGGAGATCCCTGACTCTCGCAACATCAAGATCACCGCCACCATCGGAGGAAGAGTTTGAACATGTCTACAGATGTGCGGACCACGGCCCGCAAATTCGTTGCGACGACCAGCCGCGAAGCCTTGCGCCTGGTCCGCGAGGCATTGGGTGCCGAGGCCATCGTGCTGAACCACCGTGCGATTCCCGAGGGCGTCGAGATCGTCGCCATGGCCGAAGGCGAGGTCACGCAGGCCGTGGCTGCGGCGAGCGCCGCGCTGCCGGTGGCGGCCAGGACACCGGCGCCCGCAGCCTCGCCGGCGCGTGCGCCGGCCACTGCGCCGATGCCTGCGGCACCGCCGGCCCCGGCGCCGGTTGCTCCGGCCGCGCCGACCGACCTGGTCATGAACGAACTCCACTCGATGCGCGGCATGCTCGAGGAGCAGCTCGCGAGCGTGGTCTGGAATGATCGCCAGCGCCAGGACCCGGTGCGCGGCCGGCTGCTGCGCACGCTGCTCGGCGCCGGCTTCAGCGCCAAGCTGTCGAAGGCCATGCTCGAGAAGCTGCCGACCGGACAGAGCTACGCCGAGGGCATGGCCTTCGCCMRCGCCGAATTGATCCGTGCCGTGCCGGTGCACGAGGACGAGGATGCCTTGCTCGCGCAGGGTGGGGTCTATGCGCTGATGGGCCCGACCGGTGTCGGCAAGACCACCACCACCGCCAAGCTGGCGGCTCGCTGCGTGATGCGCTTCGGCGCCGACAAGCTGGCGCTGGTGACCACCGACAGCTACCGGATCGGCGCTTACGAGCAGCTTCGCATCTACGGCCAGATCCTCGACGTCCCGGTGTTCGCCGTGAAGGACGCCGCCGACCTGTACCTGGTGCTGCAGGACCTGCGCGACAAACACATGGTGCTGATCGACACGGTCGGCATGAGCCAGCGCGATCGATCGGTGTCGGACCAAATCGCGATGCTGTGCAACAGCCATCGCCCGGTCAAGCGGCTGCTGCTGCTCAATGCGACCAGCCATGGCGACACGCTCAACGAGGTGGTGCACGCCTATCGCCACAGCGGCGGCGGCAATGACCTGGCGGGCTGCATCTTCACCAAGGTCGACGAGGCCACACACCCGGGCGCGCTGATCGACACGGTGATTCGCCATCGGCTGCCGGTGCACTACATCTCGAGCGGCCAGAAGGTGCCCGAGAACCTGATGCTGGCCGATCGTTCGCAATTGGTCGGGAGCGTGTTCCAGCCGCGCCGCCACAACGCGCTGTTCGTGCCGGCCGAGGTCGACATGCAGGACGAGCCCGCCGGTGCTGCGCCGTCGGCCCAGGTCGTTCAGGCGCGGGCCGAGACCGACCGCCTGCGGCTGCAATACCAGAATCTGATCCGGGCCATGGCGCACGATGCCCAGGAGCTTGCGACCGCCGCCGGCGCACTGGCCGGGGCGCAGATCGGATTCGAGGCTGCGCGCCGCCTATGGCGCAACGCGGGCGACGAGGCCATCGGCCAGAAGTCGGTGCTGGAGGACCTCTTGGTGCAGGCGCGCAGCGAGATTGCCGCCGGCTGCGATGCCCATGCGCTGGCCCTTTCGGGACAGGTCGGCCTGCGCTCGAACGAGGGCGGCGACGCCTACGAATGCCAGGGCAGCCTGCTGCTGTCCGACCGCAACGGCCTGCCGCTGGCGGCGCCCAACCAGTGGCTGTCGACGGCGGCCGTCGGTGCGGGCATGGAGGCCCGGCGCCGGCAGGGCCTGCGCCAGGTCCAGTGGCTGCGGCAGCAGTCGCTCGGCCGCACGCTGGTGCATGTGCTGCTCCGGCTGCCTGGCATCGAGTCGATGGTGGAATGGCAGGCCCAGGGCCAGCGCTGGCTGGCGCGGGCACCGGGCTCGACCGCGGTGGTCGATCCCGTGACCGAGGCACCGGGCAAGCTGGCGCGGCTCGGCCTCGCATTCGGCGAGGCGCGTGCGGTGATGTTCCGCGGCAAGCCCGCGCTGCAGTGCGAGGCGCAGGCCGAGGTGCTGCTGAGGCTCAGCCCCTCGGCCGTCATCGACCCGCGTGCGCTGCCCCGGCTGCGCTGCGTGGTCACGCGCGTGCTCGATGCGCGGGGCCAGAATATCCTGGCCCAGAGCTACCTGCTGTCGAACCTGGGCCACGCGGTGAGCGCGCTGCAACTCGCGCAATGGCAGGGCTGGGCGGCCGAGGCCGACCCCTGCTTCCGCCTGCTGCGCCAGGGCGTGCAGCTGATCGGCGGCATGGGTGAGCTCGGCGACCCCGACATGATGAAGCGGCTGCTGATCGCCGGCCAGGTGAGCACCACCGTCTGGCGCTTGCTGCAGGCGAAGGGCGAGTGGGCCGATCGAACGCGAATGCTGCTGAACCAGCTCGCCGGGCGGCCGGTGCGATCCAGCGGGCCGCTGACCGGCAACGCACTGTTCGTCGGTGTCGACAAGCTCTTCATGCTGCTCGAGGCGCTCGGCACCGAGAGCACCGCGCCGGCCCGGCAGCCCAGGGTGCTGGAGCAACAAGGTTGAGGAGCGACGCATGAGCAAGCTGGTTGCGGATCAGGCGGATGGATTGCGGCGCCTGCTGGCGCACACGCCCACGCGCGTCGTTGCCGTCGCCGGCATGGAACCCTGCGGTGGCGCCTCGGAGGCCACCATGAACCTGGGTGCGGCCCTGGTCCATCAGGGCAAGGACGTGCTGGTGCTCGATGAACACGGCGGCACGGCGGCGGCGATCTGCGCCGCCTGGGCCATCGACCCGCTCGGCGACCTGGCCGATGTCGCCGATCGGCGCTTGACCCGCGAAGGCGCGATCGCCCGCGCCGACTGCGGTGTCGGCGTGCTGCCGGCGCCGCTCGGCGATCGGCATGCCGAGATCGATCCGAGGCTGCTGTGCCCCGGCGGCGTGGTGCTGATCGACGCCCAGATCGACGCCGAGGGCCGGCTGTCGTCGCTGGCCCGGCTGGCGGACGAGCTGCTGCTGGTGCTGCGGCCGAACGCGGCCTCGATCACCGCGGCCTACGCGGGCATCAAGCGGCTGCACTACGCGCATGGACTGAAGCAGCTGCGCTTCCTGGTCGAGGGCGTGGCCGGCGTCGAGGAGGCGCAACGGATCACCCACAACCTCGCCAGCACCGGCGGGCGTTATCTCGCGGTGTCGCTCGAGGCGGCCGGCTGGGTGCGCGCCGATGCGCATCTGGCGGACGCGCGGCGGCTGAGGCAGACCGTGGTGGAGGCCTTCCCGGCCAGCTCGGCGGCGGTGGACTTCCGCCGTGTCGCGGTCGACATGGGCGGCTGGCCCTGGCGCACCGCCGTCGCTCGCGGGCACGTCCCGCGATCCACTGCCATGCCGCCGGGAGGGCCGCGCATCGGCCTGCCGCCCCTTCGGGCGACGCCGATGCCGAACACGGCCATCGCCTGAGCGAACGAATCGAACAACCGTCAAGCAACAAAGGACCGCACGTGTACACCGCACAGGGCACCATTGAGAAGTCTCACTTGCTGGAGCAGCACCAGCCGCTGGTGCGGCGCATCGCGCTGCAGATGATCGCCAAGCTGCCGGCGAGCGTCGAGCTCGACGACCTGATCCASGCCGGCATGCTGGGCCTGCTCGATGCATCGGGCCGCTACCAGGACAACAAGGGCGCGCAGTTCGAGACCTTCGTCAGCCAACGCATCCGCGGCGCCATGCTCGACGAGCTGCGTGCCAGCGACTGGGGCTCGCGCGGCCTGCGCCAGTCGGCGCGCGCGGTCGAGAAGGCGATCCATGTGCTCGAGCACCGGTTCGGCCGATCTCCGACAGAAGGGGAGATCGCGAAGGAACTGAAGATGGACCTGGAGGCCTACCAGTCGCTGCTGCAGGAGATCCAGGGCTGCCAGCTGGTCTATGTCGAGGACTTCGCGAAGGGCGAGTCGGAAAATCCGTTCCTCGACATGCACGCGCAGCAGGCCCGCAAGGGCCAGGGTGCCGGCGACGATCCGCTCGAACAGCTGCTCGAGAGCGGCTTCCGCTACCAGTTGATCGACGCGATCTCGGCCTTGCCCGAGCGCGACCAGCTGCTGCTGAACCTGTACTACGAGGAAGAGCTCAACTTGCGCGAGATCGGCGCGATTCTGGAAGTCAGCCAGAGCCGGGTCTGCCAGTTGCACAGCCAGGCGATCAGCCGGTTGCGGGCGCGACTGAAGGATCTTCTTTAGGGCGTCCTCATCGACGGAACGGGCGCGGAAAACGTTGAAGCTCTGTCGCGCGGGCCGTGCGTGAGGGGCGCGTGCCGAGGGCATCGGGTGGCCCCCTCCGCGAATGTCCCCCGGCTTCGCCGCCTCCATTATTTCGCTGCGGGGGCCACCCGATGCCCTCGGCACGGGTAAGGCCGTGTAGTGATCGTTGATCAACGACCGCTTTGACGGACCACGTCGATGATGTGAGCCCGCCCCAGCAGTGCGCGGAGTTGAGCCCGTAGGAATCCCCACCCGGGGCGGACCCCCTGGCGGAAACACCGCCGGTTGATCAAAGTACCATCGTGAGGTCGAACTGTCGCCGTGCGCAGCGGCCGCAGGCCGTCTGAGCCCGTCCAGAGGGTCCACCGTCGCCAAGGGGAAACGCCATGAAATATGACATGGTCAAGGTCGAAGAGGCAGTCTTAGCGTTGCTCGGCGTCTTCGAGTTCGAGAACGGACGTGTGTGGAAGCGCTATGACTTCGCAACCATGGATGGTCTTCATGAAAAGGGCTTCATCACGGAACCTCACGGCCGGCAAGAGTCGGTTTACCTGACGGACGAGGGGCTGCGCCGCGCCAAGGAGCTCGCGGCCGTGTATTTCGGGACCGACAGGGCGGCGCCGGAGCGCTGATAGCTACGGCGGATTCCGGCGATGCAGTTCGGCTCGCCAAATTGCCGGCTTGGGCGCGGCGTCTACGATGCTCAACAGCGCGAACGGCTACGACCTGGGCTTGCGCCATCTCTTCTGAGCCGGTTGCACTCTTCATGCGATGACGATGCTGGTTTTCCCCAGGGGGTCGGGCTTCGATTCGAAGACGCGAGTCGAGCTTGATGGTGCCGGCGACTTGCCGCTGGCCCGCGCGGTGCTTGCACGCGACCCGAGCGGCGTAGGAAAGCAACCACGCGACAACGGGCTCGACGCTTAGGTGGCCGATGAACTCGCGCCTCAAGCTTCACATTGCGGCCATTGGTCGCATACCGTGTTCATTCGCCAGCGACCCCTGAAAGAAAGAAATGGCCAAACGACGACAGACCTCTGCCTGGGCCAAATTGTTTGGGCGCAGCATCGCCTCCTTCACTCGCATTGCATTGCGCGCCAACACGCGCTCCGCCACTCGGGTTCTCAAGCCGACGCTCGAAAAGCGGCGGCCGCCACCCGGCGACGGTCAATGGCTCGCGGGTACGGCCTTTGGGCCCACGGGCATGCGAAAGTACCGGCTGTATCGACCGCCGGGCGTTCGATTCGGCGAAAAGCTTCCCTTGATGGTGATGCTTCATGGCTGCGGGCAGGACGCCAAGACCTTCGCCACCAGCACCCGAATGAACGCGGTCGCCGCCCGCGAGCGCTTCATGGTGCTCTATCCGGAACAGGACCGCCTCTCCAATCCGCAGGGCTGCTGGAACTGGTTCGACACGTCTTCCGGCCGTGCCTACGGCGAGGCGGCCTTGATCATGAATGCCATCGACCAGGTGAGCGTGATGTACGCCGCGGACCGCGCGCGCGTGGCCGTTGCGGGACTGTCCGCCGGCGCAAGCATGGCGGCGCTGCTGGTGACGCGGCATCCCGAGCGCTTCAAGGCGGTGGTCATGCATTCCGGCATTCCTCCTGGTACGGCGCACTCCACCCTGTCGGCGCTGGGTGCCATGCATGGTCACCGGGCGACCAAGCCGCTGCCGACGGCGCCGGTGGCGGCGGGCGCGTCATGGCCCCCTTTGATGGTGATACACGGGGGCGGCGACAAGACGGTGGCACCGAGCAATGGGGTTGCCGCGGTCCAGGCATGGGCCGACGCTTCAGGGGCGGTATCGAGCAAACCCCGCCTTGTCCAGAGAGGCAAGAGGTATGCGACGAACGTGACCGATTTCAAGCGCAAGGGAAGCACGGTGGCAACCCTCGTGGACGTGAGCGGCTTGGGCCACGCGTGGAGCGGCGGAGCCGCCAGGCATTTGTTCAGCGATGGGCTCGGTCCGGATGCATCCCGGATGGTCTGGGCCTTTGCGGCCAAGCAGTTCCGCGCTTGAGGAGCGCTTTTCTTCAGGCCACCAGGAAGCGCTCCGTCAGCAGCGCCCAGTAGGCCGAGCCGATCGCCACGTTGTCGTCGTTGAAGTCGTAGCCCGGGTTGTGCACCATGCAGGCGCCGGCACTGTCGCCGTCGCCGTTGCCGATGAACAGGTAGCAGCCCGGCAGCTTCTCGAGCATGAAGGCGAAGTCCTCGCTGCCGGGCACGGCCGGCCCCTGCAGCGTGACCTGGTCGGCACCGACCAGTTCGAGCGCCACCTCGCGTGCGAAGGCGGTCTCCTCCGGCGTGTTGACCAGCACCGCATAACCCGGCCGCCAGTCGATCCGCGCCGTGACGCCGAAGCTCTCGGCCTGGGCGGCGATCAGCGCCTTGACGCGCCGCTCGAGCGTGGTGCGCACCTCGCGGTCGAGCGCGCGGATGCTGATCTCCAGCGTCGCCTGCTGCGGGATCACGTTGTTGGCCTTGCCGGCGTGGATCGCGCCGACCGTGACCACGGCCGCCTGCAGCGGGTCGACGTTGCGCGACACCACGGTCTGCAGCGCCATCACGATGCTGGCCGCGGCGACGACCGGGTCGGCCGCACGGTGCGGCATCGCGCCGTGGCCGCCGACACCGTTGAGCGTGACCGTCGCGTAGTCGGAAGAGGCCATCGCCGGGCCTTCGCGCAGCACCAGGCGGCCTTGCGGAATGCCCGGCATGTTGTGCATCGCGAAGATCGCATCGCAGGGGTACTTGTCGAACAGGCCGTCGTTCATCATCCGGAGCGCGCCGCCGCCGCCTTCCTCGGCCGGCTGGAAGATCAGGTTCAGCGTGCCCGAGAAGCGGCCCCGCTCGGCCAGATGCCGGGCGGCGGCCAGCAGCATCGCGGTGTGGCCGTCGTGGCCGCACGCATGCATCACGCCGGCATTGCAGCTGGCGTAGCCGAGGCCGGTGGCCTCGTCGATCGGCAGCGCGTCCATGTCGGCGCGCAGGCCCAGCCGGCGGCGGCCGTTGCCGCGCACCAGCCGGCCCACGACGCCGGTGCCGCCGAGCCCGCGTTCGACCTCGTAGCCCCAGGCCTGCAGCTTCTCGGCCACCAGGGCCGCGGTGCGGTGCTCGTCGAAGGCAAGCTCGGGGTGGTGGTGGATGTCGCGCCGCAGGCCGATGAATTCTTCTGCCTGGCCGTGCAGTTGATCGAGGAGTGCGCTCATGAGCTTCCTATTGGGGTTGCAGGTTGATCGACTTGGCTATCGCACGGTAGCGCGCGGTCTCGTTCTCGTAGAACTTCGCCGCTTCGGCCAGCGACATCGGCGGCGATGCAAGCTGCGTCTGGGCCGCCAGCTGCGAGCGCACGCCGGGGTCCTTCAGGGTGGCGCCGATGGCCTTGTGCAGGCGCTGCACCACGTCCTCGGGCGTGTTCTTCGGCACCATGAAGCCGCTCCAAATCTGGAACGAGAAGTCCTTGAGCTCCTTGCCTTCGCTCACCGTCGGCACGTTCTTCAGCAGTTCGGAGCGCTGGGCGCCGAGCTGGCCGATCACCTTCAGCCGACCCTGCTCGGCCATCGCGCCCATGCCGGCGCTGTACACCAGCACCGCGAAGTCGACCTGGCCGCCGCCGATATCCTGCAGCAGCGGCGCGTTGCCCTTGTACGGCGCGTGGATCAATTGAATGCCGGCGCGCCGCTGCACGTCCTCGAGGATCAGGTGATAGAGCGAGCCGATGCCCACGCTGCCGTAGGTCAGGGGCTTGTCGGCCGACTTGCGCGCCAGCGCGATCAGCTCGTCGATGTTGTTGACAGGGAGTTCCTTGCGGGCGACCACCACCATCACCGCGTCGGTCACCGGATGCACCAGGCGGAAGTCCTCGGCCTTGAGCTTGACCGCGGCATTGGCCAGCGGTGCAAGGATGACCTCGTTGGGCGAGCCCTGGAACAGGTAGTAGCCRTCGGCGGGCGCCGCCAGCACCTTCTGCGCCGCCAGCGCGCCGGCGACGCCGCCGAGGTTCTCGACGATCACCTGCTGCCCCAGTTCCTTGCCCAGCGGCACGGTGAAGATGCGCGCTGCGGCGTCCGAAGGGCCGCCCGCGGGGTACGGCACCATCAGGTTGACCGGCTTGCTCGGGTAGGTCTGGGCGAACGCGGCGCCTGCGGCCAGCAGCAACAGGCCGGCGATCGAACGTTGGAAGAAGCTCTTCATGGGGTTCCTGACGATGGGCTGTGGGGCCGTCCCTCGGATCGGGGACGCGCTTGCATCGTAGGAGCGGCGCATGAGAACATCCAATGCATTGTTGTCCGCCAGATGATTACTTCAATGCATGGATATTCCGGGGCCACCCGATGACGCTGGTTCAACTCAGGCACTTGATCGCGCTGGCCGAGAGCGGCTCGTTCAGCAAGTCGGCGCAGGCGATGTGCATCACGCAGCCGGCCTTCAGCCGCAGCATCCGGGCGCTCGAGGACGAGCTCGGTATGCCGCTGTTCGACCGCATCGGCCGCCGCAGCGAGCTGACGCCTTTCGGTCGCGACGTGGCGGCCCGTGCGAAGCAACTGGTGTCCGAGGCCGGCGAGTTGCGCGACAGCGGCCGGCAGATGCGCGAGGGGCAGGGCGGCGCCATGCGCATCGGCATGGGCT
>NZ_JBFUIU010000087.1:0-18718 GCF_056401695.1 Variovorax sp. P4_D9 | reverse complement strand
GTGGCGGTCGGCCTCTGGAGCGCGCTGGCCGCGCGCCGCGCCTGGCCCGACCTGCTGGGGGCGCCGCTGGGCTTTTCGCTGATGCTGCTGGCGGGTGCACTGGCCGGCTTGGCCGGGCTGCAGCTGCCGGCGGTCGAGCCGATAATCGCGGCCTCGCTGCTGGTGCTGGGCCTGCTGGTCGCGACACGCCGACGCCTGCCCGCGCTGGCGGCGGCCGCGCTGGTCGGCGTCTTCGCGGTCTTCCATGGGGTCGCGCACAGCCAGGAGCTGCAGGGCGAATCGGCTGCCGCGCTGACCCTGACCGGCATGCTCGCAGCCACCATTGCGCTGACTGCGGCCGGCATCGCGGCCGGCTGGTCGCTCCGCCACGGCCATCGCTGGCTGCCGCGCATCGCGGGCGCCGCGGTGGCGCTGTTCGGCGTCGCGCTGCTCGGCGGCGCGCTGGCCTGAGGCGGCGTCCAATGATTCCCGGCGAACTCATCACCGACGAGGGCGAGCATGTCCTCAACGCCGGCCGCCGCGCCATCACGCTGGTGGTGCAGAACACCGCCGATCGGCCGATCCAGGTCGGCTCGCACTACCACTTCGCCGAGACCAACGGCGCACTGGGCTTCGACCGCGAGGCCGCGCGCGGCATGCGGCTGAACATTGCCTCGGGCACCGCGGTGCGCTTCGAGCCCGGCCAGCAGCGCACGGTCGAGCTGGTCGACTTTTCGGGTGACCGCGTGATCTACGGCTTCCGCGGCCTGGTTCAAGGAAAGCTCTAGATGGCAACGATCGGGCGACGCGCCTACGCAGAAATCTTCGGCCCCACGGTGGGCGACCGCATCCGCCTCGCCGACACCGACCTGGTGATCGAGGTCGAGGAGGACTACACGCTGCATGCCGGCGGCTACGGCGAGGAAGTGAAATTCGGCGGCGGCAAGACTATTCGCGACGGCATGGCGCAAGGCCAGCTCACGCGCACCGAAGGCACGGTCGACACCGTGATGACCAACGCGCTGATCCTCGACCACTGGGGCATCGTGAAGGCCGACATCGGCTTGAAGGGCGGCCGCATCATCGCCATCGGCAAGGCCGGCAATCCCGACGTACAGCCGGGCGTCGACATCGTGATCGGCGCCGGCACCGAGGTGATCAGCTGCGAGGGCAACATCGTCACCGCGGGCGGCATCGACAGCCACATTCACTTCATCTGCCCGCAGCAGATCGAGGAGGCGCTGGCGTCCGGCGTGACCACCATGCTGGGCGGCGGCACCGGCCCCGCGACCGGCACCTTCGCGACCACCGCGACGCCCGGCCCCTGGCATATCGAGCGCATGCAGCAGGCCGCCGACGCGTTTCCGATGAACCTCGGTTTCCTCGGCAAGGGCAACGCCAGCCTGCCAGCCGCGCTGCACGAGCAGATCGACGCCGGCGTGATCGGCCTCAAGCTGCACGAGGACTGGGGCACCACGCCGTCGGCGATCAGCAACTGCCTGGACGTGGCCGACGCCACCGACACGCAGGTGGCGATCCACAGCGACACGCTCAACGAGTCGGGCTTCGTGGAGAACACCATCGCGGCCGTGAAGGGCCGGGCGATCTGCGCCTTCCACACCGAAGGTGCCGGCGGCGGCCATGCGCCGGACATCCTGCGGGTGGTGGGCGAAGCCAACTTCCTGCCCTCGTCGACCAATCCGACAATGCCCTATACCGTGAACACGCTCGACGAGCACGTCGACATGCTGATGGTCTGCCACCACCTCGACGCCGGTATCCCCGAGGACCTGGCCTTCGCCGAGAGCCGGATCCGCAAGGAGACCATCGCGGCCGAGGACATCCTGCACGACCTCGGCGCGATCAGCATGTTCAGCTCCGATAGCCAGGCCATGGGCCGGGTCGGCGAGATCGTGATCCGCTGCTGGCAGACCGCGCACAAGATGAAGGCCCAGCGCGGCAAGCTGCCCGAGGACGACGCGCGCAACGACAACTTCCGCGCCAAGCGCTATGTCGCCAAGTACACGATCAACCCCGCGCTCGCGCACGGCATCGCGCACGAGGTCGGCAGCATCGAGGTCGGCAAGTGGGCCGACCTGGTGGTCTGGAAACCGGCCTTCTTTGGCGTCAAGCCGTTCACGATCATCAAGGGCGGCACGATCGCGATGGCCGCGATGGGCGACCCCAACGCATCGATCCCGACGCCGCAGCCCGTGCACTACCGGCCGATGTTCGGTGCCTACGGTGGCTCGCTTGCCAAGAGCTCGCTGACCTTCGTGTCGCAGGCCGGCCTGTCGGCGGGCATCGGCGAGCGCTACGGCCTGGCCAAGACGCTGAGTGCGGTAAAGAACATCCGCGGCGTGCGCAAGCAGCACATGGTGCACAACGCCTACACGCCGACGATGGAGATCGACCACCAGACCTACGCGGTGCGCGCCGACGGGCAGCTGCTGGTGTGCGATCCGGCGGTGTCGCTGCCGATGACGCAGCGGTATTTTCTGTTCTGAATGTCAGGCGCGCCGAGTCGCGAGGGGGTCGCGAATCCACTCGGCAAGCGCCGCTTCGTCGAACTGGCCCGCCGCGAGCCCGAGCGTCGCGAGAACGCAATCCTCATCGGTGGCATTGAGCTCGAGCCCATTGAGGTCCAGAAAGACCTCCAAGGCAACGAATGCCGTCCTCTTGTTGCCATCAACGAACGGATGGTTGCGCGCGATGCCGAATGCGTAGCTCGCCGCGAGGGTTGCAGCGTCAGGAGACTCATACAACGCCCGGTGCTGCGGACGGGCCATCGCAGAAGCAAGCAATCCTTCGTCACGTACGCCGCCGGGGCCTCCATGTTCGACCAGTTGCTCCTCGTGTGCGGCATGGATCATGTCGACGCTGAGCCAGACCCATTGCTGGTTGGCGGCTTTCACTTGGCGAGTTCGCGCAGAACATTGCGCCGTTTCTTCATGATCCGGCGCGCGGCTTCCATTTGGCGTTCGAACTCATCGTCATACGGCGAGAGCTTGAATCCGCCATTCGCGGCCTCCGTCAAGTAGACCGTGTCACCTTTCTCCAGATTCATCTTCGCCAATATTTCTTTGGGCAGAATGACCCCCACCGAATTGCCGATCTGGGTGAGTTTGAGCGCGGACATCGAATGCTCCATTGATTCGGAGTTATAACAAGCGTTATATTAACGCTTCGCCATCAAGTACCGCAAGACCAAATGCTCACCGCCAACAAACTCATGCCCCAGGGCGGCGGCCTCGCGGCCGTCCTGCTCAAGCGCGCCGTCACGGTCGAACTCGACTGGGACGTGCGCCAGAAGAGCCGCTTCGACACCACCGATTCGCAAGGACGCCAGATCGGCGTGTTCCTGCCGCGCGGYACCGCGGTGCGCGGCGGCGACGTGCTGGTGGCCGAGGACGGCTCGCTGATCAAGGTCATCGCCGCGCCGCAGTCGGTGCTGATCATCACCCACTGCAGCGAGCACGGCACGCCCTTCGACCTGACGCGCGCCGCCTACCACCTGGGCAACCGCCACGTGCCAATCGAGCTCAAGCCCGACCACCTGAAGATCGAGCCCGACCACGTGCTGGCCGGCATGCTGCGTTCGATGCACCTGATCGTGCGCGAGGCCGAGGAAGCCTTCGAGCCCGAGGGCGGCGCCTACGGTGCGCAGGGCGGCGGTCATGGGCACAGAGCGCATTCGCACGGCGCCGCCCCGGTCGGCCCGGTGCTGCATCCGGATGCCTATGCCGGCTCGCATGCGCACGACGCCCACGCCCACGACCACGACCACGGTCACTCGCACTGATGGACCCCGCGCCGGCCGCCCTGCCCGCCAGCAGCCTGCTGCAGCTGATCTGGCTGGCCTCGCCGGCGCTGCCGGTGGGCGGCTTCTCCTACTCCGAAGGCCTCGAGGCGGCGATCGACGGGGCCGGCATCACGACCGAGCAGGCCGTCTCGGACTGGCTGGCCGACCAGCTGCACCTGGCCCTCGCACGCGCCGATCTCGCCGTCGTGGCGCAGGCGGTGCCGGCCTGGCGGCAGTCGGACGCAGCGCGCATCCGAGCGCTCAACGACTGGGTCTTCCAGACCCGCGAATCGGCCGAATTCCTGCTCCAGACCGAGCAGATGGGCCGCTCCTTCGTCGAATGGCTCAAGCTGCATCACGCCGACGTCGCGAGCATCTTCGAAACGCTGCCCGTCAGCTACCCGGTCGCCTTCGCCTTCGCCGCCAGCCGCACCGAGGCCCCCGCGCGCGATGCCTGCCTGGCCTTCGCCTTCGGCTGGGCCGAGAACATGATCGGCGCGGCGGTCAAGGCGGTGCCGCTGGGCCAGAGCGCCGGGCAGCGCATTCTCGGCCGGCTGGCTACGGAAATCCCCACGGCGGTCGACCAAGCGATCACACTTGCGGATGACGAGCGGCAGGCCTTTTCGCCGATGCTTGCCGTGCTGTCGGCCCGCCACGAAACCCAGTACTCGCGCCTCTTCAGAAGCTAAGGCCCCTTATGTCCTCCGCCCTCCACCACATCCCCCACCGCACCAAGAAGCTGCCGCCGCTGCGGGTCGGCATCGGCGGCCCGGTCGGCTCCGGCAAGACCACGCTGCTCGAGATGCTCTGCAAGGCGATGCGCGACAAATACGACCTGATCGCGATCACCAACGACATCTACACCAAGGAAGACCAGCGCCTTTTGACGGTCGCCGGCGCGCTGCCGGCCGAGCGCATCATGGGCGTGGAGACCGGCGGCTGCCCGCACACCGCGATCCGCGAGGACGCCTCGATCAACCTCGAGGCCATCGACCGAATGCTGGCCCAGTTCCCGGACGCCGACGTGGTCTTCGTCGAATCCGGCGGCGACAACCTGGCAGCCACCTTCAGCCCCGAGCTGTCCGACTTGACGATCTACGTGATCGATGTCGCAGCCGGAGAGAAGATCCCGCGCAAGGGCGGCCCCGGCATCACCAAGAGCGACCTGTTCGTCATCAACAAGACCGACCTCGCGCCCTATGTCGGTGCGGACCTCGGCGTGATGGAAGCCGACACGAAACGCATGCGCAAGCAGCGGCCCTTCGTGATGACCAACCTCAAGACCCGCAGCGGCCTGGCCGAAGTGGTGTCGTTCATCGAAGATCGCGGCATGCTGGTCGAAGCCTGAGACTTCGCGCTTCAGAGTTCGCTCGCGTCCTTCAGCTGGCGCGCCTTGTAGACCAGTCGCACGCTGGCGTGGCGCGGGTCGCCGACACGCTGGGCATAGATGTCGCAATCGCCCTGGACCCAGGCCGCAGAGGCGCTGCCCGGGTCGTTCGAGCCCAGTTCCGGGCCGAAGCTGCGCCGGCCCCAAGCCACGATCTCGGCGAAGGCGGCCGCGCCCAGGTCGGGCTCCGAGCCGGCCGCCGCAACCCATTCCACGCGCCGCAACTGGTCGCCGGCAAAGAAGAACACCGGATCGAAGCTCAATCCCGCCATCCGGGTCGGTCCGGCACGCCAGTTCCCGGCGAGGCCGCCGGCCAGACGCTGGGGCCGCGGGACGTGCTCGACGCCGGGCAGCGCCGCCTGCAGTTCGTCGGCCGACATGCCGAGCCGCACCCCGGCGGGAAGCGCCTGCGCGAACGAGGTACCCGCCGCCAGCAGCAAGGCGATGGCGGTGGAGGCACGGATCAAGGCAAGAAGGGGCATGGAGAGAATCGCAAGGCAAAAGGGCGGTGTGACCCTCGGCTGGCCAGGAAGTTCAGGAGGTGGCCGGCAAGCTCCCGGCTTCAAAATTCGTGACTGCGCCGTGAAAGTGGTCCGCATCTTGCTATGAGCCTAAGCCATCAGGCTTGTATCGCTGTCATATGAAGCGGCGATACTGCCTCAATCAGTTACAGGCAGTCCGCGATCATGGCTTCAGAAGCGATCTTCCATCCGGCGACTGGCAGCGTCCAATTCGCCATCTACCCCGACGGCTACGACGGTGCCCGCATCATCGCGCGCATCGACGAAGAGGCCCTGCATTCCCGCTTCCACGCGCCCGAGGGTCGCGACGCGGACCTGGTGCAGGCCTACGCCCGCAACGCCGACTCGATCGATGCCCTGGCGACCGCACGCTACCGCGAGAACCCGACCCGCGCCGTCTATCTGGGACGCGAGGATTTCTAGGCGGACCGGCCTCGAGCGCGACAACAAAAAACGGCCCCGAGGGGCCGTTTTTCGTTGAAGACGACAAGCTTACTTGCGCGCCTTCTTGGCCGGTGCAGCAGCCTGCTTGGCCACCGGCTTCGCGGCAGCCTTGTCGGCCTTGCGCTTGGCGGCCTTGGGGTCGACGGCGGCCTTGAACGCTGCGCCCGGCACGAACTTCGGCACCTTCTGGGCGGCGATCTTGATCGCTGCGCCAGCTTGCGGGTTGAAGCCGGTGCGGGCAGCGCGTGCCACTTGCTTGAAGGTGCCGAAGCCGATCAGCTGGACGGGGTCGCCCTTCTTCACTGCAGCGACGATGGAGCCGGTGATGGTTTCCAGGATGCGTGCGGCTTCGGCCTTGCTGACAATGTGCGTGGTGGCGATCTTCTCGACCAGTTCGATACGGTTCACTTCAAATTTCCTATGGATGGTTTTTCGCCATGTTGCCTATGGCGGCGCAGCCTGCGACGCAAGCTGCAAGCGGCGCGGAGTGTAGCGCAGCCACGCACGGGTCTGGCAGCACGCGACCCACGACGCAGCGCGGTGAACGGGCCGAGATCGCTTCCGGAAGCGTCTCGCCCGCGCTCCGTATGTCCTTGCCCGGCAGGCGAGAAGCGAGCGACGGGCTATCCTCGCAGCAATTCGCCCTTGCTGTGAAAGGATAGACATGACAGCACCCACCGTCTGGTGGTTGATGACCTTCGCGCTGGTTGCACTCGAACTCGTCACCGGCACCATCTACGCGCTGCTGGTGGCGATCGGCTTCGCGGTCGGCGCGCTGGCCGCGCACCTCGACGCCGCCATGCCGGCGCAGATCGCCTGCGCCGCCGTGGCCTGCGTGGCCTTCGTCGGCGGCTGGTACCTACGCTCGTCGCGCCATCCGAAGGCCATGTCCGACATGCAGATCGACGTCGGCGAGCAGGTCACCGTCCCCGCCTGGGGACCGGGCCGCACGGCCGAGGTCCGCTATCGCGGCGTCACCTGGCAGGTGAAGCCGGCGACCGACGGCGCGACGGCGCCCGGCCTGCATCGCATCGTCGACATCCAGGGCAACTTCCTCATAGTCGAACCCATCGGCTGATGCGCCGCCCAGGTGCCACTCCTTACTGAAAGCTGAAAGCACTCATGGAAATCTCGCTCGTTCTCCTCGTCGTCGCGATCCTGTTCGTGGCGCGCGCCGTCAAGTTCGTCCCCCAGCAGCACGCCTGGGTGGTCGAGCGCATGGGCAAGTACCACGCCACGCTGCTGCCCGGCGCCAACTTCCTGGTGCCCTTCATCGACCGCGTCACCTATCGCCACAGCCTCAAGGAAGTGCCGCTCGACGTCCCGAGCCAGGTCTGCATCACGCGCGACAACACGCAACTCACGGTCGACGGCATCCTCTACTTCCAGGTCACCGATCCGATGCGCGCCAGCTACGGCTCGTCGAACTACATCGTGGCCGTCACGCAGCTGGCCCAGACCTCGCTGCGCAGCGTGATCGGCAAGCTCGAGCTCGACAAGACCTTCGAGGAGCGCGACATCATCAACGCCCAAGTGGTGGCCGCGATCGACGAGGCCGCGCTCAACTGGGGCGTTAAGGTGCTGCGCTACGAGATCAAGGACCTGACGCCGCCGAACGAGATCCTGCACGCGATGCAGTCGCAGATCACCGCCGAGCGCGAGAAGCGGGCCCTGATCGCCGCCTCCGAGGGGCGCCGCCAGGAGCAGATCAACATCGCGACCGGCGAGCGCGAAGCCGCCATCGCGCGCTCCGAGGGCGAGAAGCAGGCGGTCGTGAACAAGGCGCAGGGCGAGGCGGCGGCGATCAGCGCTGTGGCCGAAGCCACCGCCGGCGCCATCTCTCGCATCGCCGAAGCCATCGAGAAGCCCGGCGGCGCGTCGGCGGTGCAACTCAAGGTGGCCGAGGAGGCGCTTCAGGCTTTCGGCAAGGTGGCTGAGAAGTCGAAGACCACGCTGATCGTGCCGAGCAACATGACTGAAGTCTCGACCCTGATCACGTCGGCGATGGCCATGGTCAAGGGTCCGGCCAGCTGAGGACCCCGACATGCTTGCCGCCGATCGCGTCCAGACGGTTGCCGAAGAAGTCATGAACGCCCTGAGCCACGGCCTGGGCCTGCTGCTGGCCGTCGCCTCGCTGCCGATCCTGGTGTACAGCGCCTCGCAGCAGCGCAGCGCCGCCGCGGTGGTCGGCGCCAGCCTGTTCGCCGGGACGATGATCCTGCTGTACCTGGTGTCGACCCTTTACCACGCGCTGCCGCTCGGCCGGGCCAAGGCCTGGTTCAACCGGCTGGACCACGCGGCCATCTACCTGTTCATCGCCGGCAGCTACATGCCCTTCCTGCTCGGCGTGCTGCGGGGGCCGGCCGGCTGGGCGCTGTTCGGCGCCGTCTGGTGCGCCGCGGTGCTGGGCGTCGGCGCGAAGCTCTTCAACCGCCTGCGGCACCCCTGGTGGTCGACCGGCCTGTACGTGGCGATGGGCTGGATGGCGGTGGCGGCCGCGGTGCCCCTGTACGAGCGCATGTCGGCGGCCGGCCTCGGCTGGCTGGTGGCCGGAGGCCTCGCCTACACGGCCGGCGCGGTGGTCTTCCTGTTCGACAACAAGGTGCGCTTCGCGCACTTCGTCTGGCACCTGTTCGTGCTGGCGGGGAGTGCCTGCCACTTCTTTGCGGCACTGTGGCACGCGCACGGATAGGGCCGGCCACCTCGACTCAAAGCCAGTCGAGTTCGCCGCTCGTCCACGCCGACGCATCCGAGGCGAGCACCGCGCTCAGCGATTGCGTCTCGGGCAGCAATCGCTCGAAGTAGAAGCGCGCGGTCGCCAGCTTGGCCCGGTAGATCGGATCGCCGCCCGGCGACTGGCGCGCCAGCGCCACGGCCGCCATGCGCGCCCACATCCAGGCCAGTGCCACGTGGCCCATCAAGCGCAGAAAGGGAACGGCCGCGGCGCCGGCCGCGTGGGCGTCGGTGCCGGCGCGCTCGAACTGCTGGCGCGCCGCACGGCGCGCCAGCGCCACCGCGTCACTCAAGGGCTCGGCGAACTCGCGCCGGCCATCGCCCTGCGTCTGGGCAAACTGCTCGACCGTATCGAAGAACAGGCCGAGCCCGGCCCCGCCATCGGCCAGCACCTTGCGGCCGAGCAGGTCCATCGCCTGGATGCCGTTGGCGCCTTCGTACAGCGGGATGATCCGGGCATCGCGCAAGTGCTGCTCGACGCAGTTGTCGGTGATGAAGCCATGGCCGCCGAAGACCTGCATCGCCATGCTCGTGCATTCGACCGCCAGGTCGCTCGAGAAGGCCTTGACGATCGGCGTCGCCAGCGCCAGCATCGTCGCCGCACGCTCGCGCTCGCCGTCGTCCGCGCTGCGATGCTGGACATCGGCCAGTTGCGAGGCCCACAGCGCGAAGGCGCGTGCGCCCTCGAGGTACGCCTTCTGGGTCAGCAGCATGCGCCGCACGTCGGCATGCGCGAGGATCGGGTCGGCCGGCCCGATGCGCGCGGCGGTCGCGGGCGCCCTGCCCTGCGTCCGGTCCCTGGCATAGACCAGCGCCTTCTGGCAGGCCGCCTCCATCAGGCCGATCGCGTTGACGCCGACGACGATGCGCGCGTGATTCATCATCACGAACATCGCCGCCAGGCCGCGGTTGGCTTCGCCGAGCAGCCAGCCGGTGGCGCCGTCGAAGTTCATCGTGCAGGTGGCGTTGCCGTGGATGCCCATCTTGTGCTCGATCGAGCCGCAGGCCAGCGCATTGCGCTCGCCGACGCCGCCCGCCGCATCGGGCAGGAACTTCGGCACGATGAACAGCGAGATCCCCTTCACGCCCGGCGGCGCGTCGGGCAGACGCGCCAGCACCAGGTGCACGATGTTGTCGGTCAGGTCCTGCTCGCCGCCCGAGATGAAGATCTTGGTTCCGGTGACGGCGTAGCTGCCGTCGCCGCGCGGCTCGGCGCGAGTGCGCAGCAGGCCCAGGTCGGTGCCCGCGTGCGGCTCGGTCAGGCACATCGTGCCGGCCCATTCGCCCGAGGCGATGCGCGGCAGGTAGAGGGCCTGCTGGGCCGCGTCGCCATTGCTCGCGAGACAGGTGTAGGCCGCATGCGACATGCCCGGATAGGCGGCCCATCCCATGTTGGCGCCGCAGAAGATTTCGTACAGCGCGTTGTTGAGCACCGAGGGCATGCCCTGCCCGCCGTGCGCCGGGTCGCAGGCCAGCGCGGTCCAGCCGCCGTCCCTGAAGCGGGTGTAGGCGGCGCGGAAGCCGGTCGGCGTCGTGACGACCCCGGCGAACGGCATGCGGCAGCCCTCGCGGTCGCCGCTGCCGTTCAGCGGTGCGATCACTTCCGCCGCGAAGGTGCCGGCAGCGTCGAGGATCTGGTCGAGCGTTTCGCGGTCGAGCGCATCGTCGCCGTCGGCGGGCAAGGTCGTGCAGACGTCGAGCAGTTCGTGCAGCACGAAGCGCAGGTCGCGCACGGGGGCAAGGTAGCCGCTCATGACCGGCGTAGCTCGCGGCGCAGGATCTTGCCGACGGTCGACTTCGGCAGCGCCTGCAGGAAGCTGATCTGCCGCGGCACCTTGTAGCCGGCCAGGTTGGCGCGGCAGTGCGCCTCGACCTCGCCGGCGGTCAGCGACTCGCTGCGCGGCACCACGAACAGATGCGGCGCCTCGCCGGAGCGCGCATCGGGCTGGCCGATGCAGGCGCACTCGACCACGCCCTCGTGCATCGCGACCACTGCCTCGATCTCGTTCGGATAGACGTTGAAGCCCGACACCAGGATCATGTCCTTCTTGCGGTCGACGATGGTCATGGCGCCGGTCGCATCGGACACCACCACGTCGCCGGTGCGAAAGAAGCCGTCCTCGGTCAGCGCCTTGCGCGTTTCCTCGTCGCGCTTCCAGTAGCCCGCGAACAGCTGCGGGCCCTTCAGCAGCAGTTCGCCCGGCGTGCCGTCGGCCACCGGACGGCCGTCGTCGTCGACCACGCGGGCATCGGTGGATGGCACCGGGATGCCGATCGAGCCATTGCGCCCGGGCGCATTGAAGGTCGCCGAGGGCGAGGTCTCGGTGAGCCCGTAGGCCTCGGTGATGGGCGGCCCGCCGGCCGCATGCCAGCGCTGCGACACCGCCTGCTGGATCGATGCGCCGGCGCCGATCACCAACCGGGTGCCGCTGAAGTCGACCGTCGACAGCTCGGGCGCGTTGACCAGCGCATTGAAGAGCGTGTTGACGCCGATGAAGACCAGGAACGGCGCGCGCTTCATCTCCGCGACCACCGCGCCCGGGTCGCGCGGATTCGCGATCAGGCGCATCACGCCGCCGAGTTGGAAGGTGATCAGCGACATCTGCAGCGGGTAGATGTGATAGAGCGGCAGCGGYGCCACCATCGACCATTCGCGGGTGTCGACCGCGAGCCGGATCCAGCTCAGCGACTGCAGCACGCCGGCCCCGACGCTGCGATGCGTTAACACCGCGCCCTTGGACAGGCCGGTGGTGCCGCCCGTGTACTGCAGGAAGGCCGCATCGCGCGGCGCAATCCGCACGGGCGGCGCAGGCAGATCACCGGCTTGGGCGATCGCGGCTGCCAGGGACATGCTTTGCTTCAGATCGCCGGCCGCACGGGCTTCGGCCTTGATCGCAGCCAGCAAGCCCGCCGCCGGCGCGGTGAGGATCTGCTCGACGCCCGCTTCGAGGATCACGCCTTCGAGCGCCTCGCGCAGCGCTTCGGCCAGCACGATGCAGCGCGCACCTGCGTCGGCGAGCTGATGGGCCAGCTCGCGCGGCGTGTAGAGCGGATTCACCGGCACGCCGACCAATCCGCTGCGCAGGATCGCGGCCATAGCAATCGGAAACGCGAGCCCGTTGGGCAGCATCAGCGCAACGCGGTCGCCCTGGCGCAGGCCGGCCTTGGCAAAGTGCGCTGCGAGCCGATTCGACAGCCGGCCCAGCTCGGCATAGCTCAGCGATTCGGTGCCCGCCGTCACCGCGGTGCGATCGCCGAAGGTCGCGATCGAGCGCTCGATCATGGCCGCCAGCGTCTCGCCGGGCGGCATGTCGATCTCGGTGGCCAATCCGGACGGGTAGGCCGCGTGCCAGCGTCGTTGCTCCATGGTGTCTCCTGTGGGTGTGTTCGAAATGGGCTCAGCGCGCGAGTTCTTCGCGAATCATGTCCATGCGGTCCTGGCCGAAGAACATCTCGTCGCCGACGAAGCTGGTCGGCGCGCCGAAGACGCCGCGGGCCACGGCCTCGTCGGTGTTCGCCTTTAGCGTCGCCTTGACCTCGGGGTCGGCGGCCAGCGCCTGGACGGCCTCCGGCGAGAAGCCGGCCTCCGCCAGCGTGCTGGCGGTCAGCGCCGGCTGGTTGAGGTCGAGCGCGTCGATCCACATCGCCTTGAACACCGCCGCCAGCAGAGCCTGCAGGCGTTCCGGCTCGCGCAGCTGGACGCCGGTCACGGCGCGCATCAGGAACAGCGTGATGATCGGGAAGTGCGGGTTGTTGAGGTAGGGCACGCCGTACTTGCGCGCATGCCGCTCGTAGTCGCGCACCGTGTAGCGGCCCTTGGCCGGAATGGCGCCGGGCGATGCGTTGCCGGTGGCCTGGTAGACGCCGCCCAGCAGCATCGGCTTGTAGACCAGCTCGGCGCCGGCCGCCGCGCACAACGACGGCAGCTGGGTCCACGCGAGATACGAAGCCGGACTTCCCACATCGAAATAAAAAACCACCGTCTTGCCCATCGCTGCTCCTTTGATAAACGTTCGTTAACTGAACGGAAGTTATGTTATTGTTTTTTCATTGTCAACAAGGGTTCCCCCCGAGGCCTCCGATGCGTTACTCCAGCACCCACAAACAGGAAGTCCGCGAGAAACTGCTCGCCAGCAGCCGCGCGATCGCCAAGAGCGGCGGCTTCGAAGCCACCGGCGTCGACGCGCTGATGGGCGCGATCGGCATGACGGGCGGCGCCTTCTACAGCCACTTCCCCTCCAAGCAGGCGCTGTTCGAGGCGCTGATCAGCGAAGAGGTCGACAACAGCGCCGACATGCTGGCCGGCAACGAGGATTCACCGGCCGACCACGTGGCGCGCTGCCTGCGCGGCTACCTCAGCAGCTTTCATGTCGACAACCCCGACAAGGGCTGCGCGCTGASTGCGCTGGGCCCCGAGATCGCGCGCGCCGGCCCCGAGGTGCGTAAGGCGGTCGAGGCCAGCCTCAAGCGCACGCAGAAGAACTGGAGCGATCGCATCGGCGACTCCGACGGCGCCTGGGCCCTGATCGCCCAGTGCGTCGGCGCGGTGGTGCTGGCACGCTCGGTCGAGAGCGAAAAGACGCGCAAGGAACTGCTGGCCGCGAGCCGCCGATTCATCGACAAGGCCTACGCGCTCGAGCACCCTTGCGCGACCTCGCCGGGCCACAAGAAAGCCTGAGGCGCATCGTCGACGCGCAAGCGCGCTTGACACCGATCGTCCCTTTGGCTAACGTTCGTTTAGCTAAATGACCATTCATCAATCGAAGGAGACAGTCATGGCGGAGTCGCAAGGTCAAGGAAAAGTCGCGCTGGTGATCGGCGCCGGCGATGCAACGGGCGGTGCCATCGCGGCCCGCTTCGCCAGGGAGGGCTACATCGCCTGCCTCACGCGGCGCTCGGCCGACAAGCTGCAGCCCACCGTCGAAGCGATTCGCGCCGCCGGCGGCCAGGCCTTCGGCTACAGCAGCGACGCCCGCAAGGAAGAGGACGTGATCGCGCTGGTCGAGCAGGTCGAGCGCGAGCACGGGCCGATCGAGGTCATGGTGTTCAACATCGGCGCCAACGTGCCCTGCAGCATCCTCGAGGAAACAGCGCGCAAGTACTTCAAGATCTGGGAGATGGCTTGCTTCGGCGGCTTCCTCAACGGCCGTGAAGTGGCCAAGCGCATGGTGACACGCGGGCGCGGCACGATCCTCTTCACGGGCGCCACGGCCGGCCTGCGCGGCGCCGCCAACTTCGCCGCCTTCGCAGGCGCCAAGCATGCGCTGCGTGCGCTGGCGCAAAGCATGGCGCGCGAACTCGGGCCGAAGAACATCCACGTGGCGCACGTCGTGGTCGACGGCGCGATCGACACCGAGTTCATCCGCACCAGCTTCCCCGAGCGCTATGCACTGAAGGAGCAGGAAGGCATCCTGAATCCCGAGCACATCGCCGACAACTACTGGCACCTGCACGCGCAGCCGCGCGACGCCTGGACCTTCGAGCTCGACCTGCGGCCCTACATGGAGCGCTGGTAGGCTTTCGGCTTTCCGCAACCCTTCAACGAGACAAGCGACACAACAACATGAAGACACGCATCACCGAACTCTTCGGCATCCAGCACCCGATCATCCAGGGCGGCATGCACTACGTCGGCTTCGCCGAACTGGCCGCGGCGGTATCGAACGCCGGCGGGCTCGGCCTCATCACCGGGCTGACGCAGAAGACGCCCGAGCTGCTGGCGAAGGAGATCGCCCGCTGCCACGAGATGACCGACAAGCCCTTCGGCGTCAACCTGACCTTCCTGCCGACCTTCTCGGCACCGCCCTACCCCGAGTACATCGCCGCGATCGCCGAAGGCGGCATCCGCGTGGTCGAGACCGCGGGCCGCAGCCCCGAGGCCTACATGCCGGCGCTCAAGGCGGCCGGCATCAAGGTGATCCACAAGTGCACCTCGGTGCGGCATGCACTCAAGGCCGAGGCGATTGGCTGCGACGCGGTCAGCGTCGACGGCTTCGAGTGCGGCGGCCATCCGGGCGAGGACGACCTGCCCAACATGGTCCTGCTGCCGCGCGCCGCCGAAGAACTGCGCATCCCTTTCGTCGCCTCGGGCGGCATGGCCGATGGCCGCAGCCTGGTGGCCGCATTGGCGCTCGGCGCCGACGGCATGAACATGGGAACGCGCTTCATCGCGACCCAGGAAGCACCGGTGCACGACAACGTCAAGCAGGCGATCGTGAAGGCCAGCGAGCTCGACACGCGCCTGATCATGCGTCCGCTGCGCAACTCTGAGCGGGTGCTGAACAACGCCGGCGTCGAGCGCATCCTCGAGATCGAGCGCGAGAAGGGCGCGGCGCTGCAGATCGGCGACGTCTACGACCAGGTCGCCGGGGTCTACCCGCGCGTGATGATCGAAGGTGAGATGGACGCCGGCGCCTGGAGCTGCGGCATGGTCGCCGGGCTGATCAACGACGTGCCGACGGTCCAGCAGCTGATCGACCGCATCATGGACCAGGCGAACGGCCTGATCACTGCGCGGCTAGCCGGCATGCTCGAGGCGCAGCCGGCCTGATCCGCGCGGGCACGGCAAGCCCAGAGCGGTCGCGAGCGAGGCCCGGGCTCTATTTCCGTCAGGCGCTGTAAAGCGCCTCGATCTGCTCGGAGAAGCTGCGCTCGGCCATGCGGCGCTGGATGCGCAGTGCCGGCGTCATCTCCTCGTCGTGAGCCGACAGCGTGCGCGGCAGCAGGCCGAAGCCCCGGATCCGATGGCCCTCGGCGAGCGAGCCATTGAGCCGGTCGATCTCGGCCTGCACCAGCGCGTGCACCTCGGGCCTCAGCACGAGATTTGCGTAGTCGGTGAACGGGATGCCCTGGCTCTGCGCATAGGTCAGCACGCTCTCCTCTTCGAGCGCCACCAGGCAGGCGCAATGGCCGCGCTGCGCACCGACCAGCATGGCACCGGCAATGAAGGCACTGGCCTGGAGCGCGGCTTCCACCGCGCCTGGCGCGACCTGCGTGCCCGAGGCCGTGGCGAAGGATTCCGACAGCCGCCCCAGCACCCGCAACCCACCCGCCGCATCCTTGGTCGCGAGGTCGCCGGTGTGCAGCCAGCCATCGTGCGTGAGCGGCGCAGGCTGCAGCGCGCCTTCGCGCCAGTAGCCCGCCATCAGCGCCGCCGGCATGAGTTGCAGTTCCCCGTCCTGGGCGACACGGGCCGTCGACGGCAGCAGCAGGCAGGGGCCGCAGGTCTCGGCGCTTTCATACAGGTCGACCATCGGCACGCCGATGCCCTGGTACCACTGCGCGAGCGAGGCCGACGCGGCCGCCCCGCCGCTGAAGACCTGCCGCACACGGGCCAGTCCGAGCGCGCGCCGCACCTGCCGTCGGGCGGCACGCTGCAGCCAGCCCGCGGCCGTGCCGTCGATGCTGCGGCGGTAGAGCCGCCGCGCACGGGGCGTGCTGCGAAGCGCCGCACTTTCGGTGCGCGCCTGCAGCTTCTCCCAGAAACGCGGCGGTGCATGCACCCAGTGCGGCTCGACTTCACGCAGGTCGTTGGCCACGGTGGCCGGGCTCTCGGGGAAATGAACCAGGCAGTCACCCAGCACCGGCAGCACGGCGGCGAACAGGCGCTCGGCCGCGTTGGCCGGCGAAACGAAGCAGAGCACGCGATCGCCATCCTTGACGCCGAGGCTCGCCCGCATCTCGGCCGCCTGCCGCAGCGCGGTGACCTGCGTGACGGCGGCGATGCGCGGCGCGCCGGTGCTGCCGGCAGTGCCGGCGAGAAAGCCGATGTCGCTGCCCTGCCCGGCCGCAATGCGCTGCTCGAACAACGAATGGGCCGACGCGTCATTCGCCGCCACGAACGCGCCGAGGCCGATCACGCGCGGATCGTCGATTTCGCGCAGTCCGCGCTCCTCGAAGACCACCACCCGCGCCAGCCGCGGCAGCCGCTCGGTAGAGGCCAGCAGCTTGGCCGCCTGCCCGGTGTCCTCGACGAATGCGACGCGCGTGCCGGCCAAGGCTAGATGGCGGCCGATGTGCCGCGCCGAACATGTCGGATACACCGCGTGGCTCACGAAGCCCATGGCCTGCGCGGCCATGTCGACGAAGAGCCACTCGGGCCGGCTCTCCGAGACCACGGTCACGACCTCGCCGGGCGTCAGGCCGAGGCGGTCGAGCGCCAGCCCGATGGCCCGCGCCGCGGCAAAGAACTCGCCCCATGCGACCGGCCGCCAGATGCCGCGCCGCTTGTGCCGCATCGCGACCTGCGCCGGCTGCGCATTGCAGCGCGCCAGCCAGGCCTGCGGCAGCGTGAGCGCGGCGCTCACAGGCTGCTCTTGGCCGGATCGATGATCTCCGAGCGCGACGTCCACTGGCCGTTGACGACCTGCTCGACGCGGCACCACTCGGGATCGACGTGGTTGTCCTTGAAGCGCYGCGTGTCGTAGGAGGACTGGCCCTTGAAGCTCGACGCCTGCAGCGTCTTCACGAGCCTGTCGGTCGTCAGCTCCCTGCCGGTGGCCTCGACGCCCTGCAGGAACCAGGACGCATAGTCGTAGAAGATCAGTGCGACGTCGTCGGGCTCCATGTTGAAGCGCTTGCGGTAGCTGTCCGACCAGCGCTTGAGCGCGGCGTCCTGCTCGGCCGCCGGCGTGATGCGCCAGCCTCCGACGCCGTAGAGGCCCTCGACCGAGGCCTTGCCGATGCTCACCGTGGTGCCGGCGCGGCCCGGGCTCGCGGTCAGCACGTTGACGCCGGTCCAGCCGAGCTTCTTCACCTCGGCCGACACCGCGATGGTTTCGCGCGTGGTGGTGGCGCCGACGATCAGGTCGACGCCCGCCGCCTTCATGCGCGCCACCTGCGACGAGAAGTCGATGTCGCCGACCTTGTAGCCGGCTTCGGCCGCCAGCGTCATGCCCTTGGCCGCCAGCGCCTCCCTGACGCCCTTGCCGACCAGGTCGCCGAACGGGCCCTCCTGGTAGATGAAGCCGACCTTCTTGCTGCCGAGCTTGGCGATCGTCCACTTGAGGCCGGCCGCGGTGGTGGTGTCGTAGTGCAGGTTGGTCGTGAACAGCAGCGGCGAGTCGCCCGAGGCCTTGCGGATCAGCGCCGCGGCGCCGTAGGGCGCGAAGCAGATCACGCCCGCATCGACCGTCTTCTTGACCGTCGCCACGCCCGGGCCGGAGCCGAACGGACAGAGCATCGCGAACACCTCGTCGCGCCGGATCAGCTTGTCGACCGCGCGCACCGCCTGCGGCGGCTGGCTGGCGTTGTCCTCGATCACGAAGCGCAGCTTGCGGCCGTGGATGCCGCCGGCCTCGTTGGCCTCGTCGACGCGCATCTGCAGACCGTTGCGGATCGGCGGCATCGTGATGGCGGCCGGTCCCGACAGGTCGAGGTGGGTGCCCAGCACGATCTCGCTGCTGCCGACTCCTGCGGCGCGCGCAGGCGCGGTGAGGAAGGCAGGTGCGAGGCCGACCAGGCCGGTACTCAGCAGGGTGCGACGGCGAAGGCTCATGGGATGTCTCCTGAAGTGAAGGGGATGAGAGGCAGAACCGGTTAGCGCCAGCTGGCGCGTCGCCGCTGGGGCCGTACGGCACCGGCCGCCGGATGGCCGGCGGCTCCGCCGAGATAGAAGTCGCGCACGTCGTCGCGTTCGCGCAGCTTCGCGCAGCTGTCGGCCGCCACGATGCGGCCTAGCTCGACGATGTAGCCGTCGTCGGCGGTGGCCAGCGCGATGGCGGCGTTCTGCTCGACCACCAGCACCGCGGTGTTCGTCTCGCTGCGGATGCGCTGCACGATCGCGAAGATCTCCTTGGTGAACAGCGGCGACAGTCCGAGCGAGGGCTCGTCGAGCAGCAGCAGCCGCGGCCG
>NZ_JBFUIU010000086.1:0-18785 GCF_056401695.1 Variovorax sp. P4_D9 | reverse complement strand
CGCTCAATGCGCAGACGCACCTCACGGTCTCGGGCCGCTACAACCGCACTTCGGTCAACAATACCGATGGCCTCACGCCCGGTGGCGGCCCGGGCTCTCTGGATGGCCGCTACACCTTCAGCCGCCTCAACCCCGCAATCGGGCTGACCTTCGCACCGAGCCAAGCCGTCACGCTGTATGCGGGCGCCAACCAGGGCAGCCGGGCGCCGACGGCGATCGAGCTGGGTTGCGCCGATCCGACCAGCCCGTGCAAGCTGCCCAACTCCTTTGCCGGCGACCCACCGCTCAAGCAGGTGGTGACAACGTCCTTCGAGGCCGGCCTTCGCGGGGTGGTGCAGCCGAATACGACATGGAACTTCGGCGTGTTCCGTTCCGACAACCGCGATGACCTGTTGTTCGTGGCCGATGATTCGAGCGGCTTCGGCTACTTCAAGAACTTCGGCAAGACGCGCCGGCAGGGCATCGAACTGGGCCTGAACGCGCAGCCCACCGGCGGCCTGAGCTTGGGCGGCAATTTCATGCTGCTCGACGCGACCTATCGCAGCGTGGAAACCGTCGGTGGGTCGGGCAACAGCAGCAACGACCAGGCGCTGGCCGGCTTCCCGGGCACCGACGGCAATATCCAGATCCGGCCGGGCGACCGGATCCCGATGCTGCCGCGGCAAGTGCTCAAGCTGTATGCCGACCACGAGCCGAACGCGCAATGGCGCATCGGCCTGGACATGGTCGCGTCGAGCGGCGCCAACCTGCGCGGCAACGAGAACGGCCTGCACAGGGCTGACGGCGTGTACTACACCGGGCCGGGGCGCAGTTCGGGCTATGCCGTGTTCAACCTCGGAGTTGACTACAAGCCGCGGCCCGGGCTGAAGTTCTTCGTCCAGGTCGCCAACCTGTTCGACCGCAGGTACACGACCGGCGGCCAGCTTGGCACCGATGGTTTCACGGCCAGCGGGGCCTACATCGCGCGCGGGCTGCCGCGCAACGCCAACGGCGATTACCCGGTGAGCCGGGCCAGTCTGGTGTCGCCAGCCGCACCGCGCGCGGCCTGGGTGGGCGTGCGCTACACCTTCGGCGCCTGAAAGCGGAAGCTCAGGCCCGGTCGAGCCGAAGGCCAGGCGTGGCTTCCCAGCGGCCGGCCTTGTCGACCCACAAGGCGTCGACCTTCCACCGGCGCGCGAGTGCGCGCGCCTGCGACGGGCCGGCCACGAAGAACACCTTGGTGAGGGCGTCGGCCATGGCGCCGGTGTCGGCCGCGACAGTCACGGCCGAGAGCGCGGGCGGCGAATAGCCGGTGTGCGGGTCGAAGATGTGGTGATGGCGGCGGTCGGCGCTGAAAGTCGTGAGGGCGTCGGCCGAGGTGGCGATGCATCGACCATCCGTCATCAGCCGCGCGATCAACGCAGATTCTTCATGCGGGTCGGCGATGCCGAGCGTCCAGGGCCTTGCCTCGCTGTTGCGGCCGAGTGGTGCGAACTCACCCGCATCCACCAGCGCGTGGCGAATGCCGTGCGCAGCGAGCACGGCGCGCACATGATCGGCCGCGTAGCCCTGCGCGATGCCGTTGAGCGTTGCGCCCATGCCGGGCATGTCGAAGCGGATCAGACGCCGCGTGACGTCGAGTGCGCGCCAGTCCACCTTGGCGCGCGCCGCGTCCACCTCGCGCGATGCAGGCAGGCGTCCTGCGCGCCGCGCCCCGTCGAAGGCGAGCCACAGCGGCTGCACCGTGACGTCGAAGGCGCCGTCGCTGTCCCGGGAGACGGCATGGGCGATGTCGAGGATATCGACCAGCTCGGCGGGCGGCGAGTGCAGCCTGCCATCGCGATTGAGCAGAGAGAGGGCGCTGCCGGGGTTGAAGAGGCTCATCTGGCGCTCGATGCGGCGCAGCGCTTGCGTCCCCGCATCGAGGGCACGTTCCAGCGCCTCCGGATCTTCGTGCGCGGCTTGCAACGAGAGCGTGGCGCCAAAGCCCAGCATCGAACGCCGGCCCCAGTGCAGCGAGCTCAGCGCAGGTGCCAGGCCCGAGACGCCGGCCAGCGCACCCAGCCCCAGTGTGGCGCGCAGCCACTGTCGCCGCTTCATGCTTCGCTCCGGATCAGTGCCGGCAACGGGCGGATCGCGATGACCCGGTCGCGTCGACTGGCAATCAGCGGCGCGCAACGCTCGGGGCTGTCGTGGATCGCCACGCAGTCCAGGCACTGGAAGCACTCTTCGTAGACGATCGCGCCGCCGGGCCGGATGGCCTGGTACTCGCAGCGATGGCGGCAGGTCTGACACGGCGTGCCGCATTCACTGCGGCGTGGAATCCATCGCAGCAGGCGCATGCGGCCGAGCAGGGCCAGACMTGCACCCAGCGGGCACAGGTAGCGGCAAAATCCTTTGTAGAGAACGGCGTTCACGAGCAACAAGCCAAGCGCCCACGCCACGAACGGCCATGAACGCACGAAGTTCAGCGTGACCGCGGTCTTGAAGGGTTCGATCTCAACCGCCCGGTCGGTCCATGTCGGCGACACCACGGCCAGCCCGACGATGGCCGCGAGCACCGCGTATTTGAGCCCCTTGAGCTTCGCATCGAGCTCGCGGTGCAGCTTGATGYGCTGGATGCCGGCGCGTCGCGCGGCCTGGGCCACCAGTTCCTGCATGGCGCCGAACGGGCAGAGCCAGCCGCAGAAGGTGCCGCGTCCCCATAACACCAGCGTCGCCGCGACGAACGCCCACAGTGCCACCGTCATCGGGTCGTGCAGGAAGAAGGCCAGGTCGCGCCCGCCCAGGGCCGCCTGGATCAGCGCCGTGAGGTTGACGATCGACAACTGCCCCTGCGCAAACCAACCGATGAAGCCGAGTGTAAAGACGAGGTAGCCGGTGCGGAAGCGCGCCAGCCGTGTCGGCGTGGCGACGATCCATCTCGGTCGGGCCAGGACCACCGCCAGCAATGCCAGTGCACCGGCCAGCACCGTCAGCTCCCAGGCGCGCGAGCGCCAGATCCCGTGCCAGCCCTTGCTGTCGGTGTCGGGCAGGGTCAGCTGGCTGGCGGGCAGCGTGTAGGGCAGCGCAAAGCTGCGGCTGATGCGCTCGGGGTAGACCATGCCCTTGTCGCGCGTCACGCGCAGCGCGAAATCCAGCGTCTGCGCCGGGTCGAGGCCGGCCGGGCCGATCACGCGGAAGACTTTCGCATCGGCACCGCGCAGACTCGCCGGCAACGCGAGCGGGTCGTCCAGGTCGAGGTCGCGCAACTCCAGTGGCAGATCGCCTTGCTTCAGTGTCAGCCGGTCGGGTACCGCGCCGCGCACGAACTTGTCGCCGACGAAGGTGTAGGGGCCGGAGGCGATCACCAGCAGGGCATGGTCGCCGTCGTCGATGCGCCCGAGCAAGTGCTGCCAGCCGGCGTCCGAGAGCAGGTTGCGGCCCACCGGTGGCGCGTTGAGGTAGGCGACGTAGAGGTCGCAGAAGATCTCGCCCGCCTCGCCGGCGATGGGTTGCTGCTCGACACCGCTGCCTTCAAAGGCCTTCTCCACCGCACCCAAGGTGATCGACGCGTGCCGGATCAGGCCGGCCTTCAGCAGCGCGTCCCAATGCATCGGTGCATAGGTGTCGCGCCGCACCCGCGCAAGCAGCTCCGGGTCGCGCCCGGCCGCAAAGCCGAGTCTGGCCCGCGCCACATGCAGCGCGGCCGACAGTAGGCTCTGGTTGAGGATCCGCACCGAGGCCGTCGCCTTGGCCACGCCGTCGATGTAGACGTTGGCGCTGCCGCGCTCCTCGCCACGATTGGTGTTCGAGCCGATCTTGATGTTCTGCTGCAGCGACAGCCCCTTGTACTGGCCTGCAAAGCGAATGAGCGGCGCTTCGCCCAGTCCTTCGAGAAATACCGGCTCGTGGTGCGAGAGCACCTGCACGTCGAGGAAGCCGCCCTTGGGGTCGAGCGCGACCAGCAGGTTGAACGGCGTGCCGGAGAAGCCGGGGATGGCCGCGAAGTCGATCGACTCGAACACATAGCCTGCCAGCGCCGTCGCGGTCGCATCCTGCTTGAAGATGGGCCATACCGGGAGCTGCGCGTCCTGCTCGCCGACCACCAGCGGCGGCGGAAAGCGTTGCTGCAAGGTGGCGCGCGTCATCACCCCGGCCTGTGCATCGCTCGCGAGGCCTTGCAGGAATGCGATCAGCCAGACGACCCACTGCCGCGACATCGTCGTCACGCCGGGCCGAGACCCAGGCGATCCACGGTGCGTTTCTCGGCGGCATAGGCCTCGCGCATGCTGAGGCCGTAGTCGGCGCTGTCGAGGTAGACGACCTCCTGGTCGTACTTGGCCAGTTCGGCGATGTGCCGCGGGTCGAACAGCGCGCTCTTGAAGGCATCGTGCAGCCGCCGCACGATGGGGTCGGGCACGCCACGCGGCCCGGCCAGGCCATAGGGCGACATCGCGACGATGCCGTGGCCCAGTTCGCTCATGGTTGGCACATCGGGCCAGCGCCGGGAGCGGGCCGCGCCAAAGGTCGCCAGCAGGCGCAGGCGGCCCGAGTCGACGAAAGGTCCAAAGCCGTTGGCGTTGACGCCGGCCATGACCTGGCCGGACGAGAGCGCGATCAACTGCTCGGCCACGCCTTTGTACGGCACGTGGATGAAGCTCAGCCCGTGTCCGGCGAACAGCGCGTCGAGCACGACGTGGGGCGTGGTGCCGACGCCGTTGGTCGCGATGGTCATCCGGCCCGGGTCCGCCGCGGCATGGGCCAGCAGGTCGGCCACGCTGCGCAGCGGGCTGGCCGCGGGAACAAGCAGGCCGAAGGTCACGCCGCTCACCTGGATGATCGGCGTGGTGTCGCGGATTGGATCCCAGGCAACTTTCTGCGTCCAGGGCGCGCGAAATACCGGCTGCGGCATCTGCGCCAGCGTATAGCCGTCGGGCAGGGACTGTTGCAGGATCGGCATGGCGAGCGTGCCGCCGGCACCACCGCGGTTCTCGATGACGATGGGCTGGCCCAGTCGGCGGCCCGCCAACTCGGCCAGCACGCGCAAGCTGAGGTCTGTGCCGCCGCCGGCGGACCATGGCACCCACAGGAACACGGGGCGCTGCGGGAACGCGGCGTCACCTGGCTGCGTACGAACCCACGGAGAGGCCGTGACAGCCGCCAACGATGCGCCGAGGCGCAGCAGGCTGCGTCGTGTCGTCATGTGGCGCCCCGCTGCGTCAGCCCGCCGAAGCCGCGCTGCGGGTCGTAGCCCCGGCAGGCCAGCATGAAGCACACGACGAGGGTGCCCAGCACGACCAGCGGCGCGCTGCCCGGGTCCTTGTCGTAGAGCGCGAAGCGGATCCACTCGACCGCATGGGTGAACGGATTGAACTGCGCCACCCGATACACCCAGCTCGCGCCCGACTCCTCGAGCTTCCACAGCGGGTAGAGCGCGGTGGAAAGGAAGTACATCGGAAAGATCACGAAGTTCATCGTGCCGGCGAAGTTCTCCAGCTGCCGTACATAGACGGAGAGCAGCAGGCCGAGCGAAGCCAGCATCAGCGCCGAGGCGAGCGTGGCGAGGAGGGCATGCAGCAACGCGAGCGGTGCCATCGGCAGCGTGGTGCCGAGCAGCGCGGCCACCGCGACGAAGGCCAGCACCTGCACCAGGCTGAGCAGCGCGGTGGCGAGCATCTTCGACAGCAGAAGCCACCAGCGCGGCAGCGGCGCAGTCAGCAGCAGCCGCATCAGGCCCATCTCGCGGTCGTACACCATGGCCAGCGAAGATTGCATGCCGTTGAACAGCAGCACCATGCCGATCAGGCCCGGGGCGATGTAGATGTCGTAGGGGATGTAGGTGTCGTAGGGCTCGACGATCGCCACGCCGAAAACATTGCGAAACCCGGCCGCGAACACCGCGAGCCACAGCACCGGCCGCACCAGCGCCGAGACGAGGCGCGCCTTCTGCTGCCAGAACTTGAGCAGCTCGCGCATGACGATGGCGCGCATCGCCTGCAGCGCGTGGCCGATGTCGCCTTGGCGCCCGGCGCTCGTCATGGCGTGCCCTTGCATGGCGATTCCGGTGCGTCGGTGCCGAGCGTGTCGAGCACGTTCTTCGCGTGCATGACGCCGTCGACCGGTGCGGTGCCGATCACGGCGACGCCATCGGTCAGCAGCATCGGCTGGCGCAGCTGATGGTCCCAGGCACGGAAGCTCAGGCGAACGCCCTTGAAGCCGTCGAGCGTGAAGCCAGGCTGGTTGAGCGAAGCGTTCAGTCTCGCGGCCGTGGGTGCCGCGGGCTGCTCCAGCGCGGCATTCAACAAGGCCTTGGTGGCGATGTAGGCCGCCCAGTCGTGGCTGGTCATCGGGCGTTGCGTCACGCGGGCGAAGCGGCGCGCGAGCTGCGGCGCGCCGTAGCGCTCGAAATGCGACGCCCAGGCGAGTGCGGTCATGCCGGCATCGCCGACCACCGGGCGCGGCAGTGCGATGTGATAGGGCAATGTGCGCGCGAACTCGCCATCGCTGTCGATCACCCAGGCGACGTCATAGTCGCCGCCCACACCCGCGGTGCCGGTCAGCAGCATGGGGTTGGCCGATTCGCGCTCGCGCGGGTCGGCGGAGAGCGTGAAGGTCTTGGTCGCCACCTGCTTCAGGCCGTAGCGCTTCAGGGCGGCCTGCGCCAGGGCAAGCCGGATTGCATCCTCGGGTCGCGGACCGGAGATCAGGAGCACACGCATCCATTTGCGGGCGAGCAAGGCCTGCGCCAGGGCATCCGCGCGCATGCGCTCGCTCGGCAGCGTGTGGAACAGGTTGGCTCGACAACTTTGCTGGCGCGACGCATCGGCGCTATCGCCGACGTTGAACAGGGGCACGGCGGTCGCGGYCGACGCACCGGCGATCCATGCCGCAGGAAGGTCGAGCAGGGCGGCCGCCGTGCCGACCCCCTCGAGCTGGCGCAATTGGATGGCTGCGTCGTCCGCCGAGCTGGCCGCGCGCACGATGACGGCCACCTGCAAGCCCGCTGCCTCCAGTTCGAACTGGCTCTCCTGGACGGCCAGGTCGACGCCGTCGCGTGCGCGTCCACCGGGCTGGCCTGGGTAGGCGAGCGCGACACGCGCCGGCTCCAGGCGATCGTCGTCGGCGCGCTGCACGATACCGAGCGTCAACGTTGCGGCACAGGCCGAGCCGCCGGCCAGCGCCAGTGCCAGCGCCGCGATCGCGATCCGAGCCCACTCAGTCATCGACGACCACCGTGTGCGGCACGCGTCCAACGGCGATGGTCTTGATCGGCTTCGCGGTGGCGGCGTCGACCACCGTCATGTCATCCGACAAGCCGTTGACAACGAAAAGCCGTGAACCCTCACGATTGACCGCCACGCCCCAGGCCCGCTTGCCTACCAGCGCCAGGGCCCTCGTTGTGCGCGACGCCACGTCGACGAAGGCCACCTGGTTGGCACGGCCCAGTCCGACGTACATGGTCTTGCCATCGCGCGACAGGGTGATGCCGACCGGTGTGATGTCGTCGGGCCGCATGCCCTTGACCGCGAAGGGGACGGTGGCCAGCACCCTCAGCTCGCCGGTCGAGATCACGCTGACGCTGCTGCCCAGTTCGTTGGTCACCCACAGCTCGCTGCCGTCGGCCGAAAAGGCGAAGCGGCGCGGGCGTTGGCCGACCGGGATGTTCCGGATCACCTTGAGCGTGCCGGCGTCGATGACATGCACCATGTTCGCGACCTCCGAGCTAACGTACACGCGCTTGCCGTCGGGTGACACCTTGACACCCTCGGGTTCCTTGCCGACGGGCACGCCCTTGACCAGCTTCTTCGTCGTCAGGTCGAACACGTTGAGCGTGCCGTCATCCTCGGCCGACACATAGGCGGTGCTGCCGTCCGCCGAGAGGTCGAATACCTCCGGATCGTCGCCGAGCGGCGCGCTCGCGACCGACTTGCGCGTCGCCAGGTCGATGATGTCGGCGCGGCCCGAGTCGCTGCAGGCCACCATCAGCTGCGTGTCGCCGTTCAATCTTTGCATGTGGCGCGGACGCTTGCAGGTCGGGATGACGCCGACGACGGCCAGCGTCCTCAGGTCCACCATGGTGATCGCGTGGTCCTTCTCGCTGGAGACGAAGGCGAGCTGGCTGTCTCTGGCTGCCGCGGGCAGCGTGATGAGCGCGGCGGCGAGCGCCAGCAGGGGGAGGATGTACTTGATCATGCTGTCTTGTCTCGAGAGGGGCCAGGGCTATCGCGTGGCGTTCAGGAACGCCGCCTCCAGCGTCGCGCCGCCCAGGTCGGCCTTGACGTCGGCGGGGGTGCCATTCGCGAGCAGGCGGCCGCGGTGCAGCACCAGCACGCGGTCGGCATGCTCGGCTTCCGACACCCGATGCGTCGCCCACAGCACTGTCACGCCGCGTTGGCGGACCTCGTCCTGCAAGCCGTCGATCAAATCGCGGCGCGATTGGGGGTCGAGCCCGACCGTGGCTTCGTCCATCAGCAGCAGATCGGGCCGGTGCAGCAGGGCGCGCACCAGCTCGACCTTGCGCCGGTTGCCGCCCGACAGTTCCCGCACGCTGCGCTGCATGTCCGCCATGAGTCCGAAGCGCGCCGCCTCGAAGGCAATGCGCTCGCGCGACACGTGCGACGGCAGGCCTTGCAGGTCGGCATGGAATTGCAGGTTGCGCGCAATGCTCAGGTCGAAGTCCAGCGACTGCTGCTGGAACACCACGCCAATGTGCGCCAGCGCGCGGCGGGCGTCGGTGCGCATCGACAGGCCCGCCACCTCGACGTCGCCCTCATCGGCCGCGAACAGGCCGGTCAGCACCTGGAACAGCGTCGACTTGCCCGCTCCATTGGGTCCCAGAAGCACGACGAAGCCGCCGCGTGCGATCGACAGGCTCAGCGCATCCAGCGCGACGCGCGTTCCGTAGCGTTGCGTGAGGCCGTGGATCTTCAACATGCGAGGGCCCCCGTAGGGCTGCAGGCCAGCGAGTTCTCGTCGCTGCGAAACATCAGGCCCGCGCCGCGCCTGGCACCCGGCACGAAGCGCAACGCGTGCGTGGATGTGCCGTCGGCGCGCGCCATGGCGGCCGCGTCCAGCATGTCGTCGATGCGGCCGCGATTCGCGCTCTTCGGGCATACGGGGTCGGTCGCCGCCGCGTCGCCCGTGACCAGAAAGGCTTGGCAGCGACAGCCGCCGAAGTCATGATGCCGTTCGTCGCAACCGCTGCAGGTCGGGTCCATCCAGGCCTGGCCGCGGTAGCGGTTGAAGGCTTCACTGTCGTGCCAGGCTTCGCGCACGGACATCGACCGCAGGTTCGGCAGCGCCGGACCGGGCAGCATGCGGGCGCTGTGGCAAGGCATGGCAACACCATCCGGCGCGACGACCATGAACACCGCGCCCCAGCCGGCCATGCACGGCTTGGGCTTGGCGTCCGCATAGTCGGGCGAGACCCAGATGATCTTCATCCGGCCGGCCAGCCTTGCCTGGTGCGTCTGGACGATGGCCTCCGCATCGCGCAGTTCGGCCGCAGTCGGCATGAGCGCGACGCGGTTGAGCCAGGCCCAGCCGTAGTACTGGGTGTTGGCCAGTTCGAGGAAGTCCGCGCCCATGCGCTCGGCCATCTCGATGATGCGGTCGACATGCTGCAGGTTGAAGCGGTGCATCACGCAGTTCAGCACCATCGGATAGCCCTCGGCCTTGATGATGCCGGCCACCTTCGATTTCAGTTCGAAAGTCTTCGTGGAACTGAGGAAGTCGTTGAGCTCGCGCGTCGAGTCCTGGAACGAGAGCTGGATATGGTCGAGGCCGGCTGCCTTCAGTGCTTTGGCGCGCGCGCTGGTGAGGCCGACGCCGGAGGTGATGACGTTGGTGTAGAAGCCGAGCCCGCGGGCGTGCGCCACGAGTTCCTCGAGGTCGTCGCGCAGCAGCGGCTCGCCGCCCGAGAAGCCGAGCTGCACGGCGCCGAGTGCGCGTGCTTCGGCCAGCACCCGCCGCCAGCTCGCGGTGTCGAGTTCCTCATCGTGACGCGCATAGTCGACCGGGTTCGAGCAGAACGCGCAGTGCAGTGGGCAGCGATAGGTCAGCTCCGCCAGCAGCCAGAGCGGCGGCCGAACCGTGCCGTGGCCCGGGGATGTCATGGCCGCGCCTCCTGCAGCCAGCCACGTTGCAGCGCCTGGCTCAGGAACACGACAACGTCGTCGCGCAGAGCTGTCTGCGCAAAGGCGATCTCGAGCTCGGTGACGATCTCGTCCACGCTGCGCCGACCGTCGCAACGCTGCAGGATCTCGGCCGCCGGGGCGTTGAGGCGCACCATCCCCTCGGGATAGAGCAGGACCCAGCTGTCCTGCGTCGGCTCGAACTGCATCCGGTACAGGGCCGACATGCGGGGGTGGGCGTCGGGCGTGATCATGGTCGTTGTGCCTCGGGCATGTCGTCGGGAAAGGCGCGCTCGATCGCGTCGAGCATCGACCAGAGGATGTCGAGCTTGAAGTGCAGGATGGCCAGCGCGCGCTCCTGGCGTGCGCGCGTGGTGCACCAGCGCCGCGCGACCTCGAGTCCGTGTTCGACATCGCGCGTGGCGAGCGGGATGCGGCTGCGGAAGTAGGCCAGGCCCCGGGTGTCGATCCACGGGTACAGCGTGGGCCAGCCGGCCAGGCGGTCGGCATGGATCTTCGGCGCGAACATCTCGGTCAGCGACGAGATGGCGGCTTCCTCCCACGGGCGCTGCCGCGCGAAGTTGACATAGGCGTCGACCGCAAAGCGCACGGCCGGTTGCACGTGGCGATGCGACCAGAGGTCGATCGGGTCCAGGCCCACGGCCTCGCCAAGGCGGACCCAGGCCTCGATGCCGCCGGCGTCATCGCCCGTGTAGTCGCCGCGGCCGTCGTGGTCGAGCATGCGCAGGATCCAGCGGCGGCGCTCGGCCCGGTCGTCGCAGTTGGACATCACCGCCGCGTCCTTGCGCGGAATGTTGACCTGGTAATAGAAGCGGTTGGCCACCCAGGCGCGCACCTGGAAGGGCTGCAGTTCGCCGCGATTGAGCCGCTGGTTGAAGCGATGGTGGATGTGGTAGCGCGACTCGCAGGCGCGCAGGCGGGCCTCGAACTCGTCGAAGGCCCACAGGCGCTGCAATTCGTTTCGTGCTGCCTCGCGCGGGTTCAGGGGGGCCGCCAGGGTTGCTGTCATAGCGTGATCTCCATGCCGTCGTACGCCACTTCGATGCCATGGCGGTCGAGCATGCGGCGCTGCACGCTCGCCTCGTCCAGGATCGGGTTGCTGTTGTTGATGTGAATGAGAACCTTGCGCCGCGCGGCGGTGGCCAGCATCACGTCGACCATGCCGATGCGGGCGTCGCTGCCGATCTGCGGCAGATGGCCCATCTCGCTGGCCGTCTTGCTGCTGAGGCCAGCGTGCTGCATCTCGTCCTCGACCCAGAAGGTGCCGTCGACGAGGAGGCAGTCGGCGCCGTGCATCCACTCCAGTTCGTGCGCGCCGACCTCCGCCAGGCCCGGCGAATAAAACAGGCGCCCGCCGTCATCGAGGTCTTCAATCAGCAGCGCGATGTTGTCTCCGACCGTTTGCTCGCGGCGGTGTGGCGAGTAGGGTGGGGCCTTGCCCGGAATGGCCACCGCGGTGAAGCGCAACGACGGAAACCCGTCGACCGTGAAGGCGGTGCTGGTCTCCGTGCCGGCCACCGGCAGCATGTGCCAGCGGGTGCCGCAATAGTGTTCGAGCACGCTGAGTACCGGGAAGACGGTGGTCAGGTCTTCGAAGACGCAGGGCGTCGCATAGATGTCGATGCACGGGCCTTCGCGCATGCCGAGCAGGCCGGTGACATGGTCGATTTGCGCATCCATCAACACCACCGCCTTGATCGGCGTGTTGCGCAAGCCCTGGCGTGGATGCAGTTGCGGATGGCTGCGCAACTGCTGTCCGATGTCGGGCGAGGCATTGAGCAGCACCCACGATTCGCCGTCGCTCGACACGGCGATTGAGCTCTGGGTGCGCGCATGGGCGGTGAGCCCGCCAAGGCGCTGGCCGGCGCATTGCCGGCAGTTGCAGTTCCATTGCGGAAATCCGCCGCCGGCGCCGGATCCGAGCACGAGTATTTTCATGATGAGGAGAGAAGATTCGGGCCGGCGGCAGGACGGCGAGAGGCCGTACCGCCGCCGGCTTGAACAGCTCAGCGGTGCGAGATGTACATCGTGATCTCGAAGCCGAAGCGCATGTCTTCAAACGCGGGTTGCGACCATTGCATGGAGTCTCCTTCGTTGCGGAACAGGCCCAGGCGGAATTGCCTTGTGGTGCCGGTGCTGTTCCGCAAATCGCGTGCCCGGGGCGGCATGGCGCAGCGCGCGCGAAAAGACTCGGGATTGCCCTTATGCCGAAGGCCTTGGAGGGCGCGATTGCGAGCTCGGCAGGCCTCCGGTCGCAGGCGCCGACGAATGGTGTTCCAGGCTGGTACAGCGCCGTGCTACGGCGGTACAGGGTAATCCCTTAGGGCCGATATGCGCTGGCGCGCTTCACTTGGCCCAGCGAAGCTTGCGATAGATGGTGTTGCGGCTGATGCCGAGATGCTTCGACGCCACCGAGATGTTCCCGTTGGCAGCGGCAAGGGCGTTTCGGATCAGCTCGACTTCGGCCTCGCCGAGCGTGCGCGGCGCAGCGGGCTCGGTCATGGCGGGTGGCGGCGCCGGCGCAATGATCGGCTCCGCTGCGCGCTCCTCGGGCAGAGCCGGGGAATGCACGGGGACGGCGTAGGCCGYGGGTGGCGCGACAGGCATCGCCACCGAAGGTGTGGGCTCCCGCCCCTGTCGCAAGCACCGCACATCCTCCAGGAAGTCATCCGAAAGATGGTGCTCGGCGATCTGGCCTTCGCCGGCGGCCATGACGGACGCGGTGCGCAGCACGTTGGCGAGCTGGCGCACGTTGCCCGGCCACGCGTAGGCCTTGAAAAGCGCCATCACCGGCGCGCTGATGTCCGGTGTGCCATGCGGGCACTCGGCCAGCAGGATGCGGCGCGCCACCACGGCGAGGTCGCAACGCTCGCGCAGTGCAGGCAGCTTGACCACGAGGCCGTTCAGGCGGTAATACAGGTCTTCGCGGAACGAGCCCGCTTCGATCATGTCGCGCAGCTTGCGGTGCGTCGCGCCGATCACCGCGATGTCCACCGGAATCGACTTGAGACTTCCCAGCGGCGTCACGTTGCGCTCCTGCAGCACACGCAGCAGACGGGCCTGCAGGGCCAGCGGCATGTCGCCGATCTCGTCGAGGAACAAGGTGCCGCCATTGGCCTGCACGATTCGACCGACCGCTCCCTTGCGGCGCGCGCCGGTGAAGGCGCCGTCTTCGTAGCCGAACAGTTCGGCCTCGATCAGCGACTCGGGAATCGACGCACAGTTGACGGCCACGAAGGGCTGCTTGGCCCGGTTCGAATCCTGGTGGACGGCGCGCGCCAGCAGCTCCTTGCCCGTGCCTGTCTCACCGAGAATCAGCAGCGGGATGTCGCGGTTGATGACGCGCTGCACCTTCTGCACCAGCGCACCGATCTGCGGATCGCCGGTGTTCAGATAGTGCAGGCCCGAGAACAGCGTGCCGTCCGCGGAATTGGCCGTGTCGCCGGCCAGCGTGCCCGAGCGCTTGCTGCTCTCGGCCACGGCCGCCCGGTGATCGACGACCCCATCGGCTGCGGCCCGCGAAAAGGTCGGTTCCATGACCATCGAGCGCTGTGGCCCGTTGAACCGTGCGTTGACATGAAACTGCCGCCCGCCGGCAAGGCTCAGCGTCATCGGCACGGGCAAGGGCGTGCGGAAGTGGTCGAACACCGCTGAAGCGGTCGTGCCGAACAGGCTGGTGAGGCTGTGCATGCGCAGTGCGGCGCTGCTCATGTCGAGCTGGTCGAGCGCGCTGCGATTGGCGCCAAGGATCTTGCCGTCCGCGCCGACCACGATGATCCCCTCGAGCAGCGTGCCAATGAACTCCACACGGCTATGGAAGTGCAGGCGAAGCCGGTTGCCATAGTCGTCCGACAACCACTGGTTTTCGATCATGCGCGCCGACATGCGCACCAGGCCCATCGTGTGCTGGTGGTAAGAGCGCTGGTCGCCGGTGACGTCGAGGACGCCGAGCATGTTGCCGCGCGGGTCGAAGATGGGCGCCGCTGAGCAGGTCAGGAAATGGTTGGCGTGGATGAAATGCTCGCCGCCGTGAACTACGGTGGGAGCCTCCTCGAACAACGCGGTGCCGATGGCGTTGGTGCCCTTGGAGTGTTCCGCCCAGTTGACGCCCGGCGTCAGGGCGACCTTGTCGGCGCGCTGCAGGAACTTGTCGTCGCCGACGGAATGAAGGATGGTGCCTGTCACGTCGGCCAGGACGATCATGCTTTCGGTGTTGACGATCTGCTCGAACAGCATTTCCATCACCGGCGCGGCGTGGGTGAACAGGCGCTGGTTTCGTTCCCGCGCCACGGTGAGATCGATGCGCGCCAAGGGCTCGAAGTCGGGCCGCTCGATGCGCGTTAGGCCGAGCGCCGAGCAGCGTTGGTGCCACTGCTCGATCAACTCCGTACGCGCCGGCTGCTGGGGGACGGGTAGCACTGTGGGCGTGGTCCAGGTCCTGGCACTCGTGGCCAGCGCACGGTGGGTGTCAACCATTTGTCTGTCTCCTCTGCCTCTATGCGAGCAGCTTGTCTCGTTCGATAAACATTGTGTCGTCGGCCAACGTGTCCCGTTTTGATACAGCGCAAGCCGACCCCCGCTGTTACATGCCGGCTGCCAAACGGCAGGATGCCACATGCCGGGACTTTCCTCGCAATTTGTGTACCCGGGTGCAACAACTCGGCGTGGCACGGCGTTTGCGGATTCGGCCATGTTTCTACATTTTCATGAACGGAGACTGACATGACGAGTTTCGATCCGAAGGAAGGGCGGCTCCTAAGCAGCCTGAGTCACCAGAGGGCACCGTGGAGCCGGGCGGCCCGCAAGGCCGGCGCGCTGTTCGCTGCAGCGGCCTGCATGACCGGCGCCACCCTGGCCTGGTCGCATGGGGACGTGACGCCGCAAGCCGTGGACACCACCGGGCTGCCTGAACTGGGCAAGGAATGGCGCCCGGAGAACCCCTATCGCGGCAACGCACCAGCCATCAAGATCGGCACCTCCGCCTACAACCAGAACTGCGCGCGCTGCCATGGCATCGAGGCGATCTCCGGCGGCATAGCACCCGATCTGCGCAAGATCGACAACGACTGCGCGGCGCTGAAGGATGCCGCGAAGAAGGCCGCCTGCATCAAGGAGATCGACGACTACTTCTTGAGCACCGTGCGCCACGGCCGCACGCGCAATGGCGCGGTCTACATGCCGCCGTTCGAAGGCATGATGAGCCAGGAGGCGATCTGGTCGATCAAGGCCTACCTCGAGACCCGTCGCGAAAAGCCGATGTAGGAACCAAGCATGCACGCCTATCTGCCGTCGCGCCGCGACTGCCTGCGTTGGCTCGGTGCGGCCGGCCTGGCGGGCGCGCCGCTGATCTCGAGCGCCGCGCCGCTGGACCGCATCCGCGAGCGCGGGACGCTCACTGTGGCGCTCTACAAGGACATGCCGCCATTCCACGTCGACGGCAGGGGCATCGACGTGGAACTGGCGCAGGCGCTGGCGGACGCGCTTGGCGTCAAGCTGTCGGTGCTGCCTTTCAACGCCGACGAGAACATGGGCGACGACCTGCGCAACATGGTTTGGCGCGGGCACTACCTCGGTTTTGGTCCGGCCGACGTGCTCATGCACGTGCCGGTCGACAAGCCGCTGATCGACGAGACGCCGCAGGCCCGCATCCTTGCGCCGTACTGGCGCGAGCGCGTCGTGCTGGCACGGCAACTCGACCGCCTGGCGCAACTCGACAGCTTGTCCGCCCTGGGCGATGCGAAGGTGGCGGTGCCCGGGCAGACGCTGGCCGGCTGGTTGATGATCGGCGCCGATGGCGGGGCCTATCGCAACCAGCTCTTCACGCAATGGAAGGACGGCACCGAGGCCGCGCGCGCCCTGCAGCGTGGCGAGGTGGCCGCCGCCGCGGGTCTGGCGTCGGAGATGGAGTCRGTGCTGCGTGGCGATGCGCGCTTTGCGATCGCGCCCCTGCCGTCGCCGCGTGCCCAACGCAATGGCTGGGCGGTGGGAATGGCGGTGAAGAAGGACGCGACCGACCTGGCGCAGGCACTGCAAGCCGGTGTCGACGAGCTCGCCGCCAGCGGGCGGCTGCGCAAGATGTTCGAACGCGCCAACGTCGCCTGGCTGGCGCCTTGAAGAGACAGGGCCAGGGTCCGGCTACGGCCGGCCCTGCGCCTGCAGCGCTTGCCACTCGGCGTCTTCGTACAGGCGCGAGCGCGTCAGGAAGCGCAGTCCGGTCGGGCGTTCCAGCGAGAACATCCCGCCGTTGCCCGGCACCGCATCGATAATCAGGTGCGTGTGCTCCCAGTACTCGAACTGGGATCGGCTCATGTAGAAGGGCGTGTCCGCGATCTCGCCGAGGCAGACGTCGGCATCGCCCGTGATGAACTCGCCCCGCGTGAAGCACATCGGCGCGCTGCCATCGCAGCAGCCCCCCGACTGGTGAAACATCAACGGGCCATGTTGCGCGCGCAGACGCTCGATGAGCGCCTGCGCGGCCGGCGTCACGGACACGCGACCCACCCGGGCCATGGCCGGTTCATGTGCTTGCGTGCCGGACGCCATGTGCCGCCCGCTCAGAAGAAGCCCAGCTTGTTCGGGCTGTAGCTCACCAGCAGGTTCTTGGTCTGCTGGTAGTGGTCGAGCATCATCTTGTGGTTCTCGCGGCCGATGCCCGACTGCTTGTAGCCGCCGAAGGCCGCATGGGCCGGGTACTGGTGATAGCAGTTGGTCCAGACCCGACCTGCCTGGATGCCACGGCCCATGCGGAAGGCGCGTGCGCCGTCGCGGCTCCACACGCCGGCGCCCAGGCCGTACAGCGTGTCGTTCGCGATCTCGAGTGCCTCCTCCTCGGTCTTGAAGGTCGTCACCGACACCACCGGCCCGAAGATCTCCTCCTGGAAGATGCGCATCTTGTTGTGGCCCTTGAACACGGTCGGCTTGATGTAGTAGCCCGCCGCCAGTTCGCCGTCCTTCACGTTTCGCTCGCCGCCGGTCAGGCACTGCGCGCCTTCCTGCTTGCCGAGGTCGATGTACGAGAGGATCTTTTCCATCTGCTCCTGCGAGGCCTGCGCGCCCAGCATGGTGGCGGTGTCCAGTGGGTGGCCCTGCGAGATCGCCTCGACGCGCTTGATCGCGCGTTCCATGAAGCGGTCGTAGATCGATTCCTGGATCAGCGCGCGGCTCGGGCAGGTGCAGACCTCGCCCTGGTTCAGCGCGAACATCGCGAATCCTTCCAGCGCCTTGTCGAAGAAGGCGTCGTCGGCCGCGAGCACGTCCTCGAAGAAGATGTTGGGCGACTTGCCACCGAGCTCCAGCGTGACCGGGATCAGGTTCTGGCTCGCGTACTGCGAGATCAGCCGGCCGGTGGTCGTCTCGCCGGTGAAGGCGATTTTGGCGATGCGCGGACTCGACGCGAGTGGCTTGCCGGCTTCCAGGCCAAAGCCGTTGACGACGTTGAGCACGCCCGGGGGCAGCAGGTCGCCGATGATCTCCATCAGCACCAGGATCGACGCGGGCGTTTGCTCGGCCGGCTTCAGCACGACGCAGTTGCCCGCGGCCAGTGCCGGTGCCAGTTTCCACACCGCCATCAGGATCGGAAAGTTCCACGGAATGATCTGGCCCACCACACCGAGCGGCTCATGGAAATGGTACGCGTAGGTCTCGTGGTCGATCTCGCTGATGCCGCCTTCCTGGGCCCGCACGCACGATGCGAAGTAGCGAAAGTGGTCGATGGCCAGCGGCATGTCGGCGGCCAGGGTCTCGCGCAGCGGCTTGCCGTTGTCGAGCGTCTCGGCCACGGCCAGCGTCCGCAGGTTCTGCTCCATGCGATCGGCGATCTTAAGCAGGATGTTGGCGCGCTCGGTTGGCGACGTGCGGCCCCAGGCGGCCTTGGCCTTGTGCGCGGCATCCAGCGCCGCCTCGATGTCCTTGGCGTTCGAGCGCGGGATGCTCGTGAAGGGCTGGCCGGTCACCGGCGTCAGGTTGTCGAAGTACTGGCCGTCGATCGGCGCGACCCACTGGCCGCCGATGTAGTTGCCGTATTGCTTCTTGTAGGGGTTCGCAATGCCGAGATTGCGCATTTCTGCCATGTCCATGAAATCATCTCCGTTGAAGTTGAGGAAGGAACGCGTGGACTGCTTCGCAATCGGCGGGCCAGCGCGTGCCAACGCGTGCCAGCGGATGCAAGTCGTTGTCAGGCAACGGATTTGGATCGGAGTGCTCCACGGCGGCGTGACCGCATTGCGCCAGGCGCTGTGCCGAAGCGGAGCAAGATGTTGCAAATTGAACCAGTGCCGCGCGCTCGCGCATGGGCATCGAACTTGCGCGCTTCGTTCCGATTCAATCGACTGAAGGAAGAGAGACGAAGCAATGACGAAGATCACATCGAAGCGCATCGAGTCCGTCTTGATCGAGACCCGCGTGTTTGCCCCCGACGCCACCGCCAGCGCGGGCGCGCGCATCCCCAGCATGGCGGCCTACGACGCCCTCTGCAAGGAGGCCGCCGACGACTTCGACGGCTTCTGGGCCCGCCAGGCCAAGGCCAACGTGGTGTGGAGCAAGCCCTTCACACGCACGCTCGACGAGTCGGACGCGCCCTTCTACAAGTGGTTCGAGGACGGCGAACTTAACGCCTCGGCCAACTGCCTGGACAAGCACATCGGCACGCCGGTCGAGAACAAGACCGCGATC
>NZ_JBFUIU010000085.1:0-18824 GCF_056401695.1 Variovorax sp. P4_D9 | reverse complement strand
TTCAGCAGGATGTCGACCTTGACCACGTCCGAGGCCCGGTACTCCTTGAACTCGTAGTCCATCGAGGCATAGCCGCGGCTGACCGACTTCAGCTTGTCGAAGAAGTCGAGCACGATCTCGCCGAGCGGCATCTCGTAGGTCAGCATGACCTGGCGGCCATGGTAGGCCATGTTCATCTGCACGCCGCGCTTCTGGTTGGCCAGCGTCATCACCGCGCCGACGTATTCCTGCGGCATATAGAGGTGCACCGTGACGATCGGCTCGCGGATCTCGGCCATCTTGCCGACGTCGGGCATCTTCGACGGGTTCTCGACCATGATCACCTCGCCGTCGTTCTTCATGACTTGGTAGACCACGCTGGGCGCGGTCGTGATCAGGTCCTGGTCGAACTCGCGCTCGAGGCGTTCCTGCACGATCTCCATGTGCAGCAGACCCAGGAAGCCGCAGCGGAAGCCGAAGCCCAGCGCCTGGCTCACCTCGGGCTCGTAGCGCAGCGACGAATCGTTGAGCTTCAGTTTCTCGAGCGCGTCGCGCAGGGAGTCGTACTCGCTGGCTTCGGTCGGATAGAGCCCGGCGAACACCTGCGGCTGGATCTCCTTGAAACCCGGAAGCGCTTCGGTCGCGGTGGCCGCGGCGCCGCCGGTGCCGGGCTTGATCAAGGTCACGGTGTCGCCGACCTTGGCCGCTTGCAGCTCCTTGATGCCGGCGATGATGTAGCCCACCTCGCCGGCCTCGAGGGAAGCACGCGGCTCGTTGGCGGGCGTGAACACGCCGATGTTGTCGGCGTTGTACATCGCGCCCGAGGCCATCATCTTGATGCGCTCGCCCTTCGCCAGCCGGCCGTCGACCACACGCACCAGCATCACCACGCCGACGTAGGGATCAAACCAGCTGTCGATGATCATCGCGCGCAGCGGACCGTCGGGATTGCCGCGCGGCGCCGGCATCCGCGCCACCACGGCCTCGAGGATTTCGTCGATGCCCATGCCGGTCTTCGCGGAACACGGAATCGCATCGGTCGCATCGATGCCGATCACGTCCTCGATCTCGGAGCGCGCGTTGTCGGGGTCCGCGTTGGGCAGGTCCATCTTGTTGAGGACCGGCACCACCTCGACGCCGAGGTCGAGCGCGGTGTAGCAGTTGGCCACCGTCTGCGCTTCGACGCCCTGGCTCGCATCGACGACCAGCAATGCACCTTCGCATGCCGACAGCGAGCGACTCACTTCATAAGAGAAGTCGACATGGCCCGGCGTGTCGATCAGATTGAGGTTGTAGACCTGCCCATCGTTGGCCTTGTAGTGCAGCGCGGCGGTCTGTGCCTTGATGGTTATCCCACGCTCTTTCTCGATGTCCATCGAGTCGAGAACCTGCGCTTCCATCTCGCGCTCGGCGAGACCACCACAACGTTGGATCAAGCGATCGGCAAGCGTCGACTTGCCGTGATCGATGTGCGCAATGATCGAAAAATTTCTGATGTGATTCATCAACGGGAACGCTTAAGTACTTGAATTGGCTCGGACGCAGAAGGCGACAGGCAAGAAAAAAGGGCGCGTCCCCAAGAGACGCGCCCTGAACCAACAAGCAATGGCAACTGCAGTAGTTGGAACTTCATTGTAGGCAAAAAGGGGGGCGCGTACAGCCGGGCCAAAGCCCGGGAGGGGTCGTTGCAGGTCAGCAACATGCTACTTATCAACAACTTATCAACAGGATCGGTGGAGCAATTGCTTAACAACTTGTGGGCGAACTGTGGAGCGCCGGTGGACGGGCGACGGGAATCTCGCATCGTGAAGCACCTCGGACTGCTTATGCGACGAGCGGGGATCGGCAGGGCCCTATTCTACCGAAATTCATCGTTAGACTTGCCAAAAGTTAGTGGTCACCAACCAAAATCCAGCGTCCGAGCTGTCAAAAAAATTTCTTGGAGGCTGCGGCCGGAACGCGACAACGGCCAAAAAATGGCCCCAAACCCGACTGCCGGGTGGGGCCACTTGACGCCTCGCGTCCGATCAGCGAGCCGGCCGAAGCAATGCATACTGGGCCCAGTCGCCGCGGCGGAACAGCAGGCTCACCGGCTTGCTCTTGTCCGCCTTGGCCAGCGCGGCGTCGAATTCCTTCAGGTTCGCGACCTCGACATTGCTCACCGCGAGTACCACGTCGCCTTCGCGCAGGCCGGCGCGGGCGGCCGCATCGGTGGCGGAATCGATCCGCACGCCGCCCTTGAGCTTGAGTTCTTTCTTCTGGGCTTCGCTCAGGTCGCTGAGGGCCAGCCCCATCGACTTGGCGGCGGCCGAGCCCGACGGCTTGGCCGTCGGCTCGTCGCGGTCGGCCGCCACCTTGGTCGGCTTGTCGGGCTCGATCTCGGCGATGGTCACGTTGATGTCGCGCAAGCTGCCGCGACGGAACACGGTGATCGAGCTCTTGGTGCCGGGCTTGGTGTTGCCCACCAGGCGCGGCAGATCGCTCGGCTTCTCGATCGCCTTGCCATCGAACTTGGTGATGATGTCGCCCGGCTCGATGCCCGCCTTGTCGCCCGGCGAGCCGGACTCGACGCCGCGCACCAGCGCCCCCTGCGCCTTGCCCAGGCCGATCGATTCCGCCACGTCCTTCGTGACCTGGTCGATCTGCACGCCGATGCGGCCGCGCGAGACGCGGCCCGAGGTGCGCAGTTGGTCGGCGACCCGCGTCGCCTCGTCGATCGGGATCGAGAACGAGATGCCCATGAAGCCGCCCGAGCGCGAGTAGATCTGGCTGTTGATGCCCACCACTTCGCCGCGCATGTTGATCAGCGGGCCGCCCGAGTTGCCGGGATTGATGGCGACGTCGGTCTGGATGAAGGGCAGGTAGTCGCCGGTGTCGCGCTGCTTTGCGCTCACGATGCCGGCGGTGACCGTGTTCTCGAGGCCAAAGGGCGAGCCGATGGCCATGACCCACTCGCCGACGCGCAGCTTCGACACGTCGCCGACCTTGACCGCCGGCAATCCGGTGGCTTCGATCTTGACGACCGCGACGTCGGTGCGCTTGTCGGCGCCGATGAGCCGGGCCTTGAACTCACGCTTGTCGGTCAGCGTGACCAGCACTTCGGAGGCGCCGTCGACCACGTGCGCATTGGTCATGACGAAGCCATCGGGCGACAGGATGAAGCCCGAGCCGACCCCGCGCGGGCGCTCTTCGTCGGGCGCCTGCGGCCGGTTCGGACGTGGCCCCGGACCCTGGCGCGGGATGCCGGGCATCGGCTGGCCGAAGAAGCGGCGGAAGAATTCCTGCATCTCCTCGTCGGGCTCGTTGCCGGCCTGCGCGACCTTTTCGATGGTCCGGATATTGACCACCGCGGGGCCGACCTGGTCGACCAGGTCGGTGAAATCGGGCAGCGCCCGCGCCTGCGCGTGCACGGGCGTCGCCGGCAGCAGCGCGGTGGTCGAAGCGAGCGCGAGCGCGCAGGCCATCAGGGACGAACGGAAGGTGTTCCCCTTGATCTTGAGCATCATCGGTTTCTTTCGTAGGAGAGACAAAAAACTGCCAGGGACTTGCTAGCGCGAACGGACCAAGTTCTGTGCGAACGCATCGAGGGTCTGTGGCGGCACCTCGCCGACCGCGGTCAGCCACCAGTCGCCGTCCTTGTCGGTCATGCGGCGGGTCATCGTGTAGGTGGCGCCGAGCGCGAGCAGCACTTCCTCGGGCTTGCGTTGCGCATCGTAAGGCTCGATGAACAGGGACACGGTCGCCAGGCCATCCGAGAAAGTCCATTGCATGGTGTGGCCCAGTCCTTCGCCGCCCATCGGGCGACGGAAGGAACTGACCGGCCGGAAACCCGGCACCGGCTTGCTGAGCGCCCAGCCCTCGCGCTGCGCGGTGGTGCGTTCGAGTTCCGACTTCTCGACCCGGTAGCCCGCGGTGCTACCCATCATCTGCGCCAGAGCGTGGACCTTGACCGGCGCATCGAGCTGAAGCTCGGAGAAGGCCGACTGCTCGATCACCTTGTTGTCGCGGTCGACGGTCTGCAGTTTGATCACCAGGCCCGAACGGCGCTCGCTCCAGACCCGATAGCCGAAGCGCAGCCCGTCGCGCGGCTCGATCTGGACCACGTCGGCATCGAAGCCGGCAACCCGGTCCTTGCCGATCGTGCGGACAGCGTAGGAATCGGCGATCGATGAATCGGGCGTGCCCGACAGATTGGGAAACAACTCGAGGTTCTCGCGCTTCTCGCGCTTGACGACCTTCGAATCCGGCAGGAAGGTCACGACCTGGTCATTGCGCCGGAAGGTCGAGCGCGGCGGGCCCGACAGGGCTTCGATGCGCTCCATCTGAAGGTCGCCCTCGCACACGTGCCATATGCGCGCGCTCGAGAGGTTGCCGGCCGGCGCCGACACCACGAAGGTGCCGACATAGCTGCGCATGCGCGCCGCGGCGTGCATGCGCTCCAGCCACTCGACCACTCCCAGCGCGAGGTTGTCGCCACCGGCGGCGCTGGTCGGGCCCTTGACGGAGGGCGCGGGATTGCGGCCCTGGGCGAGCGACACCTGCGCCATGCAGAGCGCCGCCACCAGAACCAGGAACCCACGCGCGGAGATCGGCATCGAACGAGTCATTGCAATGGCTGCCGGGCGCGCGGGTCAGCGCGACGGCCGATCGAAGGTGGCGTTGCGCAGGAATCCGGACGGCATCTGCGAGGCGCCGCCCGCTTGCTGGTGCGCCTCGAGCAGTTGGTCGAGCCGCGGATCGCGCAGCATGACCTGCGGGTTGCCATTGCCGATCAGGACCWGCGTCGATGCCAGGCTCGGCGCCGTCGGCTTCGGTAGTTCGGCCGTGGCGACGACAGCCGGCACCGCCTGCTGCTGCGCCATCTGCGCACCCGCGGCCCGGGAATCGACGACGCCGACCCAGTTCCAGCCGATGGCCGCCGCCGCGGCGAGCGAGGCCGCACCGGCCACCAGCTTCCAGCGGAACACCGGCTCGTTGGCCGCCTCGGCCCGCAAGCGCACGGGCCGGGTCTCGGCCGCCCCGGGAACGAGGGCCGGCAAGGCCGGCTCGGCCGCCAGACGACTCTGGAAGCGCGAGAGAAAGGCCGAGGTGTCGCTGCATGCAGAGTGCGCACCCGATCGCAACACGTCGCCCACCAGGTGATAGTTCTGCCAGGTCGCCCGCAATTCGGGGTCGCCGCAGAGCTTGCCGACCACTTCAGCGAATTCGTTGCCGCGCAGATGGCCATCGGCGAGCGCGGAAATCTGCTCTTGGACTGTGTTTCTTTGGTTCATCTCATTCACCTGCTTACCAACGCTTGCCCGACTGGTTGTCCAGCAAGGGCTTGACCCGGGTCGATATCGCCTCTCGGGCACGGAAAATCCGCGACCGCACCGTGCCGATCGGACAATTCATGACCTCGGCGATCTCTTCGTAGCTCATGCCCTCGATCTCGCGCAGCGTCACGGCCTGCCGCAGTTCGGCCGGCAACGCTTCCATCGCCGCCTCGACGGCCGCAGCGATTTCGTTGGCTGCCATCACGGTTTCGGGGGTCTCGTCGCTGATTGGTTCGTTTCCGGGCCGGTAAGTTTCATCTTCGTCGTCAGAAGACGATCGCAAGGCACTCTCCGAGATGGTCGGATCGCGCTTCATGTCGACCAGCGCCTTCTTGGCCGTGTTGACCGCGATCCGGTAGAGCCAGGTATAGAACTGGGCCTCGCCGCGAAACTGGTGCAGCGCGCGGTAGGCGCGGATGAAGGTCTCCTGTGCGATGTCCTCGACCAGATTGACATCGCGCACCATGCGCCCGATCAGCCGCTCGATGCGCCGCTGGTACTTGATCACCAGCAGTTCGAAGGCCTTCTGGTCGCCCGCGACGGTGCGCTGGACCAGTTGGAAATCGACCTCACCCGGCTTTCCCGCTGCGGCAGGCGCATCGGGCTGGCCGGTGCCGGGCGGCACGGGGGGCGGGGAAACTGTCATACGCCGTGATGATGCACCGTGGATGCACCAATGTCTGGATCCGCCAGCAGCACGCGCGCACGGAGCGCCCGGCGCAGATCCAGCCAGCGCTCCGGCAGCGCCTGGCGATCGACCCAGACCCAGCGCCGGCGCCGCGCCGGTTCATCCAGACTCACGAGCAGCAAGGACTGCAGATCGAGCGCGACGCTGGCACGGGCGGCGCTGAGCGGCGCGCCGCCGGAGATCGACCAGTGTCGGCCGTCGAAAGCCAGCCGGCCCGGCGCCGTGCTCTGCAGCAGGCCGGTCCATGCGGCCGCGCCGGCCACGACGGCGCTCAGCGCCAGCATGGCGCGCCGCCAGTCGAAACCCTCGGCCTGCACCGACGCGAGCGTGACGCCGGCGACGCCGAGCGCCCAGACAAGAACTAGAAGTCGTCGCGCATAGCGCGAACGCCCCACCGGATAGATCACCGACGGGGCGCTGTGCATGGGTCGGGAAATATCAAACGCGCTTGAACACCAGCGTGCCGTTGGTGCCGCCGAAGCCGAAGTTGTTCTTGACCGCGACGTCGATCTTCATATCGCGCGCCTCGTTGGCGCAATAGTCGAGATCGCACTCGGGATCCTGATTGAAGATGTTGATCGTCGGCGGGCTCTTCTGGTGATGCAGCGCCAGCACCGTGAACACCGACTCGATGCCGCCAGCGCCGCCCAGCAGGTGGCCGGTCATCGACTTGGTCGAATTCACGACCAGCTTCCTGGCGTGGTCGCCGAAGGCGTTCTTGATCGCGTTGGTTTCGTTAAGGTCGCCCAGCGGCGTCGAGGTGCCATGCGCATTGATGTAATGCACCTGGTCGGCATTGACGCCCGCATTGGCCAGCGCCATCTGCATCGAGCGGCGCGGGCCGTCGACGTTGGGCGCGGTCATGTGGAAGGCATCGCCGCTCATGCCGAAGCCCGAGACTTCGGCGTAGATCCTGGCGCCTCGGGCCTTGGCGCGCTCGTACTCCTCGAGCACGACGACGCCGGCGCCCTCGCCGAGCACGAAGCCGTCGCGGTCCTTGTCCCACGGCCGCGACGCGGTCTGGGGATCGTCATTGCGCGTGGACAGCGCGCGGGCGGCGGCGAAGCCGCCGAGCCCGAGCGGCGACACGGTCGATTCGGCGCCGCCGGCGATCATCACGTCGGCATCGCCGTACTCGATCATGCGGGCCGAGGTGCCGATGGCATGCAAGCCGGTGGTGCAGGCCGTGACCACCGCGATGTTCGGGCCCTTGAATCCATACTTGATGGACACGTGGCCCGAGATCATGTTGATGATCGACGCCGGCACGAAGAACGGCGACACGCGGCGCGGGCCGCGGTTGACCAATTCGGCGTGGGTGTCCTCGATCAGCGGCAGGCCGCCGATGCCGGAGCCGATGTTGCAGCCGATGCGCACCGCTTCTTCTTCGGACAGTGCGTCGCCGGTGGGCAAGCCGCTGTCCTGCACCGCCTGGATGGCGGCGGCGAGCCCGAGATGGATGAAGCGGTCCATGTGGCGCGCTTCCTTCTCGGGGATGTAGTCCTTGATGTCGAAACCCTTGACCTCGCCTGCGAACTTGCAGGAGAAGCCGCTCACATCGAACTTGGTGATGGTATCGATGCCCGATTTCCCGGCCAACAGGTTGGCCCAGGACTCGGCAACGGTATTTCCGACAGGAGCGAGGCAACCGAGTCCGGTCACGACGACGCGGCGTTTGGTCATGCCGGCAAACCTTTCTGGGAGCTGAGGCCGCTGCCCGTTGCACGCAAGTGTGGAAACCGCGGACCCGGGCGACGGCGACTCGGCGCGGCCGTATCAGGCCTTTTGATTCTTGGTGGCGTAGTCGACGGCGTTTTGAACCGTCGTGATCTTTTCGGCGTCTTCATCGGGGATCTCGATGCCGAACTCGTCTTCGAGCGCCATCACGAGTTCGACCGTGTCGAGCGAGTCCGCGCCGAGGTCGGCCACGAAAGCCTTTTCATTGGTGACTTGGGACTCTTCAACGCCGAGTTGTTCGGCAATGATTTTCTTGACACGTGCTTCGATATCGCTCATTTTGTTCCCTCTGAGGGTTGTAGGTAATCGGTTGATTTTAGCCGGCCGCATTGTGGCATTTGCCGCACGGCCGTAGGTGAAAGCGCTTGCGTTCCCGGGTCTACATGTGCATGCCGCCGTTCACGTGCAGTTCCTGCCCCGTGACGTAGGCGGCCTGCGGCGACGCCAGGTAGGCGACGGCGTGGGCGATGTCGGCGGGTTTGCCGAGATGGCCGAGGGGAATCTGGGCCAGCAGCGCCTGCTGCTGGGCTTCGGGCAGGCTGGCCGTCATGTCGGTCTCGATGAAGCCGGGCGCGACGCAGTTGACCGTGATGCTGCGGCTGCCGAGTTCGCGCGCCAGCGCCCGCGTCATGCCCGCCACGCCGGCCTTGGCGGCCGCATAGTTGGCCTGGCCTGCATTGCCGGAGGCGCCGACCACGCTGGTGATGCTGATGATGCGGCCATAGCGCTGCTTCATCATCGGCCGGATCACGGCGCGCGACAGGCGGAACACCGCCTTCAGATTGGTGTCGATCACGGCGTCCCAATCGGCATCCTTGAGCCGCATGGCGAGCATGTCGCGCGTGATGCCGGCGTTGTTGACCAGCACATGGAGCGCGCCGTACACCTTGACGATCTCGTCGATCAAGGCCTCGACGGCGGCACCGTCATTGACGTCCAGCGCACAGCCTCGGCCGTCGTAGGCCGCGAGTGCGGCGGTGATCTTGGCGGCACCCTCAGCGGTGGTGCCGGTGCCGATGACCTTGAGGCCGCGGTGGGCCAGCTCGAGCGCGATGGCCGCGCCGATGCCACGGGTCGCGCCGGTGACCAGGGCGACCTGGCCTTCGAATTTGGGAATGCTCATGAGAGAACCTCTGGGCCGGCGCTCAGGCGCCGAGCAGTTGCCTGGTTTCGGCGAGCGTCGCCGGATCGTAGACCGAGGCCGCAGCCAGTGCCGGTGCGATCCGCTTGGCCATGCCGGCCAGCACCTTGCCGGGTCCGCATTCGACGATCGCCTCGACACCGCGCGCCTCGAGGGCCTGCACGGTCTCGACCCAGCGCACCGGACCCGCAGCCTGGCGCACCAGAGCGGAGCGGATGCGTTCCGGATCGGTCTCGACCGCGACATCGATGTTGTTGACGACTGGAATCCGGGGCGCCGCCAGCTGCATCGATGCCAGCCGCTCGCGCAATGCCTCGGCCGCCGGCTTCATCAAGCTCGAATGGAAAGGCGCCGAGACCGGCAGCGGCAGTGCGCGCTTGGCGCCGCTGGCCTTCAGCACCTCGCAGGCCTTGTCGACCGCCGCCTTGCTGCCCGCGATCACGGTCTGCATCGGGTCGTTGAAGTTCACTGCCTCGACGAGCTCGGCGCTGCCGGGGCCGAACGAGGCCGTCACCTCGGCGCAGCCGGCCTGCACCTTGGCGGCCTCCATGCCCAGGACGGCGGCCATCGCGCCCACGCCCACCGGAACCGCCTGCTGCATCGCCTGGGCGCGAAAGCGCACCAGGGGCGCAGCCTGCGCCAGCGTCAGCACGCCCGAAGCCACCAGGGCCGAATACTCGCCCAGCGAATGGCCGGCCACCACCGACGGCTCGGCGCCGCCTTCGGCCCGCCAGGCACGCCAGGCGGCGATCGCGGCGACCAGCATCACGGGCTGGGTGTTGGTGGTCAGCGCCAGGGCTTCCTTGGGGCCCTCGTGGATCAGGCGCGCGATGTCTTCATCGAGCGCGTCCGAGGCCTCGCGCAGCGTTTCGGCCACGGCCGGGTGATCGCCCCAGGCGTCGAGCATGCCGACGGCCTGCGAGCCCTGGCCCGGAAATACAAAAGCGAAAGACTTCATGATCTTGTGTCTCCAAGACGCCGCCCGCTGCGAGCAGCGCGCTGTGTCAATAGTTCAACAGCACCGCACCCCAGGTGAAGCCGCCGCCGACGCCTTCGAGCATCAGCGTGTCGCCCTTCTTCACCTTGCCCGAACGGACCGCGTCGTCCAACGCGAGCGGAATCGAGGCCGCCGAGGTGTTGCCGTGCTCGTCGACCGTGACGATCAGCTTGTCGCGCGGCAGCTTGAGCTTCTTGGCCGTGCCTTCCATGATGCGGATATTGGCCTGGTGCGGAATCAGCCAGTCGATGTCGGCCTCGGTCTTGCCGGCCTTGGCCAGCGTGGCACGGGCAGCCTCCTCGAGCACCCGGACCGCCAGCTTGAAGACGGCTTGGCCATCCATGTGCAGCAGCGGCTTGCCCAGCACTTCGCCGCCCGAGACGTGACCGGGCACGCACAGGATGCCGACGTGCTTGCCGTCGGCGTGCAGGTCGCTCGCCAGGATGCCGGGCTCGCTGCTGGCCTCGAGGACCACCGCGCCGGCGCCATCGCCGAACAGCACGCAGGTCGTGCGGTCGTTGAAATCAAGGATCCGGGAGAACACTTCCGCGCCGACGACCAGCGCGCGCTTCGCCGAACCGGTGCGGATCATCGCGTCGGCCACCGTCAGGGCGTAGACGAAGCCGCTGCAGACCGCCTGGACGTCGAAAGCCGCACAGCCGGCGACGCCCAGCTTGTACTGGAGGATTGCCGCTGACGACGGGAACACCATGTCGGGCGTCGAGGTGGCGACGATGATCAGGTCGATGTCGCCGGCGCTGCGGCCGGCGGCCTCGAGCGCATGCCTGGAAGCCTCCAGCGCGAGGTCGCTGCTGGTGACTTCAGGGGCGGCGAAATGGCGCGCCCGGATGCCGGTGCGCTCGATGATCCACTGATCGGAAGTCTCGATGCCGCGGGCTGCGAGTTCCTGAGCCAGGTCGTCGTTGGTGACGCGGCGGGGCGGCAGGAAGCTGCCGGTGCCGGTGATGCGGGAAAAAGGGGTCATCAGACGTGGAGTGCCGGCGCGTCGGCCGGCACCGCCGGGTCTTGCCGCGCCAGCAGTGGCGCGGCGTGGGCGATGCGGGCCCGAACGCGTTCGAGCAGGTTGTTGCGAGCGGCATCATAAGCGCGATCGAGCGCATGGCCGAAAGCCACCTCGTCGGCCGAACCATGGCTCTTGAACACCAGCCCGCGCAGGCCAAGCAGGGCCGCACCGTTGTAGCGGCGATGGTCAAGCCGCTTTTTAAGCGCTTTTAGAACCGGATAGGAAACGATCGCGGCAAACTTGCTGAAAATGCCATTCGAGTACTCGATTCTCAGGAAGTCGACGATCATCGAAGCGACGCCTTCGGTGGCCTTGAGCGTCACGTTGCCGACGAAACCGTCACAGACGACGATGTCGGTCGTGCCCTTGAAGATATCGTTGCCCTCAACATTTCCGTAGAAGTTGAGATCCTGCGAACTGGCTGCTTTTCGCAGCAGTTGGCTCGCCTTCTTGATGGTTTCGCTGCCTTTGATGGCCTCTTCGCCGACATTCAACAAGCCGACGCTGGGCGACTCGTTGCCGGTCAAGGCAGAAACCAGCGCCGACCCGAGCACCGCGAACTGAAGCAGGTCCTCGGCGTCGCAATCGACGTTGGCGCCCAGGTCGAGCACGGTGGTGGCGCCGCCTTTCCTGTTGGGCAACTGGGGGGCGATGGCGGGGCGGTCGATGCCGTCGAGCGTTTTCAGGAGATAGCGGGCGATAGCCATTAATGCGCCGGTGTTACCAGAAGAAATGGCAGCCTGCGCGGCCCCATCCTTGACCTGCTGGATAGCGACCCGCATCGACGAGTCTTTTTTCTTGCGCAGCGCGACCTCGATCGGATCGTCCATGCCGACCACCTCGCTGGCGCCGACGATGGTGGCGCGCGGGTGCGAGAAGCCCGCCAGCGCAGCCGGCGCACCGACCAGCAGCAGCGAGGCTTCGCCGTGCCGCTCGAGAAAGGCCTTGCAGGCCGCAAGCGTGACGCGCGGCCCGTGGTCGCCACCCATGCAATCAACGGCGAGCGTGATCACGGCAGGCACTGGAACGGAGGCTGAAGGTGTGGCCATCAAAACAAAGGCCCGACGCTACGCAAAGAGTAGCTTCGGGCCTGGCCTTGGAACGGAGCTCAGGCTTCGGACTTGGTCTTGAGAACCTTGCGACCACGATAGAAGCCGTTCGGGCTGATGTGGTGGCGCAGATGGGTTTCGCCGGTGGTCGGCTCGACGGCGATGCCGGGCACGCCCAGCGCATTGTGCGAACGGTGCATGCCGCGCTTCGACGGCGACTTCTTGTTTTGCTGGACGGCCATGCTGGCTCCTGGAAATGTGGGTGTGAGTTGGCGGTGTGCGTGCGGGGCGGCCTACGGAATAGGAATGCAGATACGAAATCTGCACGGATCACATGCCCAACGGCGCGCGCGAAGCCCATGATTATAGCCCATCCGCATTGCCGTGACCAGTGCCGCCCTCGCGCCACGTTTTTGAGCCCCTCAGGGCTTCCCGGACTTGTCGGAGCGCAGGGCGCCCAGCACGGCGAACGGGTTGGGACGGTCTGCTTCGGCGCCCTCGAAGTCGGGGTCCACGGCCGACAGCCGGGTCGGCTCCGGACAGACCTCGTGCCGCGGCGTGACCGGGATCTCCATCAGCAGCTCGTCTTCGATCAGCGCATGCAGGTTGAAATCACGGCTGGCGACCAGCACGTCCTCCTCGGACTCCTCGTCCTCGGCGGCCGCGGTGTTTTCGTCCGGCGCAAAGCGGAACCAGCGGTCGACCTTCAATTCGATGTCGACCGGCGAAAGACAACGCTGGCAGATCAAGGGCGCGTCGGCCTGCGCTTCGAGGTGCAACCAGGAAACCGGCGCGCCGTCGGCTCCGCTGCGCGACTGGCCGGTGGCCTGCCACTGAACCGTCGCGTCGGCTGCCGGGGCCGCCAGTTCGGCGCTCAGGCGCTCGAAGCCCGACAGCGGGTCATTTCCGGAAAGGGTCGCCGCCGCGCCGGCAAAGCCGTTCACGTCGAGCCGACCGGGGACAAATTCTTTGGTCATCCACGCCAGTCTAAACCGCTCGCGCACAATCACGTCCATGCAACGCCCCGTGATCCTTGCCTCGACTTCCCGCTACCGCCGCGAACTGCTGACCCGCCTGCACCTGCCCTWCGACGTCCAACCGCCGGACGTCGACGAAACCCCGCTGGCGGACGAGGCGCCGCGCGCCCTGGCCGAAAGACTGGCGCTCGAGAAGGCGCGCGAAGTGGCCCGCCGCTTTCCCGAGGCCGTCGTGATCGGCTCGGACCAGGTCGCCGACCTGGCCGGCGAGCCGCTCGGAAAGCCCGGCGACCATGCCCGTGCCACGGCGCAGCTGCGGCGGATGCGCGGCCAGACCCTGGTTTTCCAGACCGCGGTCGCCGTGGTCTGCCAGGCGACCGGCTTCGAGGCGCGCGACCTGGCACCGGTGCGCGTGGTGTTCAGGCAACTCGACGACGCCGCGATCGAGAAGTATTTGCGCGCCGAGCAACCGTATGACTGCGCCGGCAGCGCCAAGAGCGAGGGCCTGGGCATCGCCCTGCTCGATTCGATCGACAGCGACGATCCGACCGCCCTCGTCGGGCTGCCTCTGATCCRTACCGCCCGCATGCTGCGCGCCGCCGGCGTCGACCTGCTGTGAGCGCCCCGCCCCCCGGAAGGCTCTACCTGGTGCCCGCGCCGCTGGATTTCGGCTGCGAGGAGCAGGCCCCGCTGGACGACGCGCTGCCCCGCGGCACTCTGGCGACCGCCGCCGGCATCACGCACTGGATCTGCGAGAACGCCAAGTCCGCCCGCGCCTACCTCAAGCGCATCGACGCCATCACGCCGCTGGTCGCAGCGCTACAGGCGCAGCAAATCCAGGAGTTGCCGCGCGAAGTCCACAAGAAGGGCGATCATGCGGGGCAGTTCGATGCACGGCCACTGCTGGCGCCCGCGCTGGCCGGACACGACATCGGACTGCTCAGCGAGGCCGGGATGCCCGCGGTGGCCGATCCCGGCTCCTCGGTCGTGCGGGCCGCCCACGAGCTCGGCGTCGCGGTGGTGCCATTGACCGGACCGGTGTCGCTGCTGCTTGCCCTGGCGGCCAGCGGGCTCAACGGCCAGAACTTCGCTTTCGTCGGCTACCTGCCGCAAGAGGCGGACGCGCGCAATCAACGCATCCGCGAGCTCGAGGCGCTCGCCCTGCGGACCGGCCAGACGCAACTCTTYATCGAAACGCCCTACCGCAATGCCGCCCTGCTGCAAGCGCTGACGCAGACACTGCAGCACAACACCCGGCTGGCCGTGGCACGCGGACTCACGCTGGCGTCCTGCAACGTGCGCAGCGACACCGTGAAGAGCTGGCGTGGCAGGCCGCTGCCGGCCGACGAGCGCACGCCGGCGGTGTTCGCGATCGGCCGCTGACCGCCGTTCGCACATGGAGATCTCGAACCGCATGCGCTGGGCCGCGCGCGCGCAGTTCTTTTGCTCGGGCTTCGTTTTCGCGACCTGGGGCGTGCACATCCCGACCGTGAAGGCCCACTACGGCGTCGACGAGGCCGAACTCGGCCTCGCGATGCTGGCCGCGGGCGTCGGCGCCCTGCTGGGGCTGACCCAGGCGAGCCGCTGGATTGGCCGCCACGGCGCCCGCCGCACCGCCGCCATTTGCGGCGTCACCTACGCCATGCTGCTCGCCGGGCTGCTGGCGATGCCGGCCTATCCGGCACTGCTGGGCCTGCTGGCCGTGTTCGGCGTCGCCACCAGTGTGTTCGACGTCGCGATCAACACCGAAGCGGCACAACTCGAGCTTCGAGACGGCCAGCCACTGATGAGCGGCATGCACGGCATGTTCAGCCTCGGCGGCATGGTCGGCGCCGTCACCGGCGGTGCCGCGCTGGCGGCGGGCCTGCGGCCGCAGATCCACCTTTTCCTCGTCGCCGTGGTGATGGCACTGACCATTGCCGTGGCCGCGCGTTCGATGCTTCCCAGGGAGGCCACGGCCTTCTCCGGCGCACACCACGGCTTCCGGTTGCCGCGCGGGACCCTGGCGCTGCTCGGCGTGCTGGCGGCGCTCGGCCTGGTGGCCGAAGGCGCGATCTACGACTGGAGCGTGCTCTACCTGCAGCAGGAACTGGGCAGCCCCCAGCAGCAGGCCGCGCTGGCCTATGCGAGCTTCTCGGCCGCGATGGCACTGGCCCGCTTCGGCGGCGATGCGATGCGCGCTCGCTTCACACCGGCCGTGCTGCTGCGCGGCAGCGCGATGCTGGCGACAGGATCGATGGCCATGGTGCTGCTGACCGATATGCCATGGCTGGCGCTGATCGGATTCGCCGGTGTCGGCGTCGGGTTCGCCAACGTGGTGCCGATCCTGTTCGCAGCCTCGGCGCGCGTTCCGGGCATGGCGCCGGCACGCGGCATCGCGGCGGTCTCGGCGCTGGCCTATCTCGGCTTCATGGCCGGCCCGCCGGTGATAGGCTTCCTGGCCCAGGCCAGCTCGCTGACCCACGCGCTGTATGTGGTGGTGGCCTTCGCCGCAGCGCTGGCGGCGTCGGCGCGCTACGCCGATCCGGCGTGAGCCGGCGTTCCGCCGTCGGGTCGAGCCCGGGGCTCAGCGCAGCGCCGGCGCCGCGCGCATCGCTCGGACCGTCGCGTCGCCGAGTGCGGCGCCGAACTTCTTGGCCAGCTTCTCGGCCACGTTTTCGCGCCGCGTGTAGTCGATCACTTCCTCGGCCTTGATGACCTCGCGGGCGACGAAATCGACGTTGCCAAGCTGGTCCGCCAAGCCGAGTTCGATCGACTGCTGGCCGCTCCAGAACAGGCCGCTGAAGAGCCCGGGGTTGCTGGTCTTGAGCCGATCGCCGCGGCCGTTCTTGACCACCTCGATGAACTGGGCGTGGATCTGGTCGAGCATCTGCTGGGCGTGCGCCTTCTGGGCGTCGTTCATCGGGCTGAAGGGGTCCATGAACCCCTTGTTGTCCCCGGCCATCAGCAGCCGGCGCTCCACGCCCACCTTGTCCATGAGCCCGGTGAAGCCGAAGCTGTCCATCAGCACGCCGATGCTGCCCACGATGCTCGCCTTGTCGACGAAGATCTTGTCGGTCGCGGCGGCGATGTAGTAGGCCGCGGACGCGCAAGTCTCCTCGACCACCGCATAGATGGGCTTGTCGTATTTGGCGCGCATCCGCTTGATCTCGTCATTGATGATGCCGGCCTGCACCGGGCTGCCGCCCGGCGAATTGATCAGCAGCACGATGCCCTTGGCGCCGTCGTCCTCGAAGGCCGACTTCATCGCCGCGACCACGAACTCGGCGCTGGCATCGGCGCCGGCGGCGATCTCGCCCTTGATCTCGACCACCGCGGTGTGCGGCGAGGCCTTGGCGGTCGCCGGCGTGCCGCGCGACATGGCAAGCCAGACCAGGAAGACGAAGAAGGCGAGCCAGCTCAGCCGCACGAAGGTCTTCCAGCGACGCGTGGCGCGCTGTTCGCGGACGGCGGCAAAAGCCAGCTTCTCGAGCGTCGCACGCTCCCAGCCGGCGGATTGCGCTGGATCGTTCTTCGCCATGTTTCTCTTGCCGTCTGCGGACAATGTGGGCGCCGTGCGCTCGATAGGCTCGAAACCCTCGGGTTCCGTGCGGTTGGAATCGGTCATTTTTTCAGAAGGCCAGAGCTTGAAGGTTCCAGGCAGTATGCCAGTGCACGACGCCGTCCCGCTCGCTCAACGCGATCTTCACGAGCCCCCCGCGGCAGGGCCCGCCGGCGCATTCGCCGGTGTCCGGCTTGTAGACCGCGCCGTGCGTCGCGCACAACAACCACTGGCCGCTGTCGTCGAAGAAGCGGTCGGGCTGGAAGTCCATTTCCATCGCCACATGGCTGCAGCGGTTCAGGTAGGCATGCGGCGCGCCTTCGAAACGCACAGCGAAGGCCCGGCAGGTCTCGCCACCATGCATCACATCGAAAGGCACCGCACACCCGCCCTCGACCAGGTCGGTCGAGTTGCAAAGGGGAATCGATTCGCCCATGGCACGCCTCAGGCGTTCTCGACCAGCCACTGCGAGAGGCCGCGCACCGAATGCGCCACATGCAGCGGCGCCAGTGCATCGAAGCTCCCCGCCTCGTGGGCGCCATAGCTGACGCCGACACTGGCGCAACCGGCATTGAGGGCCAGCTGCAAATCGTGAGTGGTGTCGCCGATCATGAGCGTCCGCTCGGCCGGCACCTCGAGTTCCTCCATCAGTTCGAGCAGCATTCGCGGATGCGGCTTGCCGAAGGTCTCGTCGGCGGTGCGCGAAGCGTCGAAGCGATCGCGCAGCGACGCCGTGGCCAGCGCCTCGTTCAGGCCGCGGCGCGACTTGCCGGTGGCTACCGCCAGCTTGTGGCCGCGCGCCCGCAGGGCATCGAGCATCGGCAGCACGCCATCGAACAACACCAGGTCGTCCTGGTGCTGCAGGAAGTGATAGCGATAGCGGGCGCCGAGCTCGAGGTATTTTTCCTTCGGCACATCCGGCGCCGCGCGGGCCAAGGCCTCGGCGAGACCGAGCCCGATCACCCAGGCGGCATCGCTTTCGCTCGGCCTGGCGCCGCCGACGTCGACCACGGCGGCCTGGATGCAGCGCGTGATCAGGCGCGTGGAGTCGTAGAGCGTGCCGTCCCAATCGAAGGCGATCAGGTCGAAGCGGCGGGGTCGAATGTCAGTCATGGGCTTGCACGAAAGGATGGATGGCGAGCGCCTCGAGCGCGGTGGGAGGCATCAGCGCATGCAGTTCTGGCGGCAGGTCGGCTTGCAGCGCGACGCGCTCGGCGCTCGCAGGATGGGTGAACTGGAGCCGCCACGCATGAAGGAACATGCGCTTGAGGCCCAGCTTCTGCAAGGCCCGATTGCGCTCGAAGACGCCATATTTGTCGTCGCCGGCGATCGGATGCCCGGCCGAGGCGAGATGGACTCGGATCTGGTGGGTGCGGCCGGTCTTGATGGTGACCGCCAGCAGGGAGACCCCGGCGGCATCGCCGGGAAGCGAAAAGCGGGCGAGCACCTTGACCAGCGTGACGGCCCGCATCGCGTCCGGGTGATCCTTGGCGACGACGCGGACCCGCCGCTCCCCTTCGGCCGCGCCCGCAGGCGCCGGCAGCAGATATTTGGCCAGCGGCGCGTCGAGCACTTTCTTGTTGGCGGGCCAGGCGCCCTCGACCAGCGCCAGGTAGGTCTTGCCGGTCTCGCGCTCGCGGAACTGGTCCTGGAGCGCGGTCAGCGCGCTGCGCTTCTTGGCCACCAGCAGGATGCCCGAGGTTTCACGGTCCAGGCGGTGCACCAGTTCGAGAAAGCGGGCCGCGGGCCGGGCCCGCCGCAACTGTTCGATGACGCCAAAGCTCACGCCGCTGCCACCGTGGACCGCGACACCGGCCGGCTTGTCGATCGCCAGCAGCGCGTCGTCCTCGAGCAACAGCGGGAACTCGCGCGCCGGTGCCGCCGGCGCACCGCCCTCTTCCGAACGGGCCGCAACCCGGACCGGCGGCAGCCGCAGCACGTCGCCCGCGGCCAGCCGCGACTCGGCCTGGGCACGCCCCTTGTTGATGCGCACCTCGCCGGAACGGATGATCCGGTAGACGTGGGTCTTGGGCACGCCCTTGAGATGGCGGAACAGGTAGTTGTCCAGCCTTTGGCCGGCGGAATCCTCGTCGACCGTCAGAAAGCGAACTTCTGCCGCCGCGGGGACCGGCTTCGCACCTATAATGTTTTTCACCAGCGCGGTCTTGTAAGTGCTTGATTAATCAGAAGTTTAGAGCACTGCATGAAGCGCTGTGAGGTCGATGCCGCTTTGAGGCAGCGTCCGCAGGCCACGCGCAAGAGCGCAAGGCGGCGGGCCCTGCACCCGAGTTAAGCCGACGCCCACGAAACACCGATACGGAATACCCCAGCCGGCAGGCTCCAATCTGCCGGCGGATCGAAGCGAGTCCCTTGTGT